>NZ_AJVB01000662.1:0-1714 GCF_000278445.1 Rhodococcus sp. R1101 | reverse complement strand
GCCTTCGGGTAGTGCGGCAACGAGTTCGCCGCCGACGGTCACGTCGTGCACGCCGAGTACGGGTGCGGTGCGCATTCCGACACCTCTCTGCCCACCGGCGCCGGCTCCCCGCTGTACGAGGCGTTCGACGATTCGGCCGTGGAGGTCGTCGAACTCGGCTCGGCGCCCGCCGGGTCCGCGGACGAGCCGGCCGCTGCCGAGTCGTCCTCGTCCGAACCGGAACAGACCGACTGACGTGACCCGGCCGGGCCCCGCGGATCCGTTCGGGACCGCGGCGTTACGCGAGGGAATCCTCGCGGCGTGGGCGTCGTCGCCCACCCGCCTCCGGGAGGACGCCGCCACCGAGGCCGATCACGTCCGTGCGGGGTACCGCGATCGCGTCCTGACCGAACTCGCCCAGAACGCCGCCGATGCCGCCGCGCGGGCCGGTACACCGGGGGAACTGCGGGTACGGTTCGCCGACGGTCGGCTCCATGTCGCGAACATCGGCGAGCCTCTCGACGTGGGCGGTGTCCACTCACTGACCGCGCTGCGCTCGTCGAACAAGAGCGGCACCGCGTCCACCGTGGGACGGTTCGGTGTCGGCTTCACCGCGGTGCTGGCGGTCTCCGACGACATCGAGGTCCGTTCGCGGACCGGCTCGATCCACTTCTCGGCCGAGCGCACCCGCTCGGTCCTCGCCGAGCGGGGCCTGCCGGAACCGGAGTCCGGTGTCCCGGCGCTGCGCCTCGTGTGGCCGACGGCGACACCACCGGTGCCCGGCAGCGACACCGAGGTCGTGCTGACCCTGCGTGCCGGGGTCGACCCGGTCGCGCTGCTCGATGCCTTCCGCGCCGAGGCCCACGACATCCTGCTCGAACTTCCCGGCCTGCGCACCGTCGTCATCGGCGACGACGAGTTCACCTGCCACCGGCGCGAACTCGACAACGGTCTGGGGGAGGTGCGGATCGGCGATCGCACCTGGTGGGAGTTCACCGGATCGTCGGCGCGGTGGCTCGTCCCCATCGTGGACGGCCGGGTCGTACCGGTCGGCAGCGACGTCCTGCGCGCTCCCACCCGCTCCGACGAGGAGTTGTCGCTGCCCGCGATCGTCGTCGCCGACGTCGCGATGCAACCCGACCGGCGGCGCGTGCTGCCCGGGGCCCACATCGAGAACGTCGCCCACGGGTACGCGCGGTTCGTCGCGGCTCTGCCCGCCGACCAGCGACTCGACCTCGTGCCCCTCCCGGGCTTCGCGCGCAGCGAGATCGACGGCAGGATCCGCGAGGCGATCCTCGACGACCTGGCCGCCGGAGCGTGGCTTCCCGCAGCCGACGGCAACGCCGATCTGGTACCGGACCGGGCCGTCGCGTTGCCCGGTCTCACCGACGAGCTCGCCGACGTCCTCGGTGAGGTCGTCCCCGGGCTCGTGATCCCGGAGCTGTGCGGCCCGCGACATTCGTCGGCGCTCCCGGCCGTCGGAGGGCACCGGCTCGGTCTCGCGCGACTGGCCGAACTGCTCTCCGGCCACGAACGCGATCCGAAGTGGTGGAACCGCCTCTACGAGGCGCTGACTCCGCTCGTCGTCGACGCGGTGGCGGCCGAGGAACTCGCATCCCTGCCGGTTCCGCTGTCGGACGGCCGGACCGTGACCGGCCCGCGCACCACCGTCCTCGCGACGCAACTGCAGGATGTGGGTGCGGTGTCGATGCCGTGGGTGCGCCTCGTCCATCCC
>NZ_AJVB01000661.1:0-1723 GCF_000278445.1 Rhodococcus sp. R1101 | reverse complement strand
CTGGACGAGTACATCGCCGGAACCGCAACATACGA
Source organism: Rhodococcus sp. R1101 (assembly GCF_000278445.1). Taxonomy (NCBI): domain Bacteria; kingdom Bacillati; phylum Actinomycetota; class Actinomycetes; order Mycobacteriales; family Nocardiaceae; genus Rhodococcus; species Rhodococcus sp. R1101. The sequence goes on along the minus strand of NZ_AJVB01000661.1, from coordinate 1,688 downwards.
TCTGGACCGAACGCTGCGCGGACTGCGGTCGTTCGTCGACGCCACGGTGCGCACCAACTGGTTCCAGAATGCCGGCACCAAACCGTACGCCTCGTTCAAAATTCGTCCGTCAGAGCTGTCCGTGACCGGCACAGTGACCCCGCTTCGCGAAATCTATGTCCACTCGCGGAAGATGGAAGGTGTCCACGTCCGAGCCGACCTCGTGGCACGAGGCGGACTACGGTTCTCCGATCGCCCCCAGGACTACCGCGTCGAAGTCCTGGACTTGTTGGCCACCCAGTCCGTCAAGAACGCACCTGTCGTCCCCGGTGGAGCGAAGGGCGCATTCGTGATCCGTCCAGGATCCGATATCGATCCGACCACGGCGTACACCATGTTCATTCGGGGTCTGCTGGATGTTGTCGACAACCTCGTGGAGGGAAAGGTGGTGACCCCACCCGACACAGTCGCCTACGACGAACCCGACACCTATCTCGTGGTGGCAGCCGACAAGGGCACCGCCCGGATGTCGGACATCGCCAACACGATTGCTGCCGAGTACGGATTCTGGCTCGGAGATGCCTTCGCTTCGGGAGGATCGACCGGCTACGACCACAAGGCGATGGGCATCACCGCGCGCGGTGCATGGGTCGCGGTGCGGCAGCGCTTTGCCGCACTGGGTCTCGACCTGGATACCGAGCCGTGCACCGTGGTGGGCATCGGCGACATGTCGGGGGATGTCTTCGGCAACGGTATGCTGCTCAGCGACCGGATCCGACTGGTAGCGGCATTCGACCATCGACACATCTTCCTGGACCCCGATCCCGATCCCACGGTCTCCCACGGTGAGCGCACCCGTCTCTTTGCACTGCCTCACTCGTCCTGGGCCGACTACGATCCGGGCTTGATCTCGGCAGGCGGGGGAGTGTGGTCCCGTGATGCGAAGGTTGTGTCCTTGTCCCCGGCCGCGCGTACGGTGCTCGGCATCGACGAAGAATCCCCGACCCCCGCCGACGTGATTCGGGCGATCCTGTGCGCCCCGTGGATCTGTTGTGGAACGGTGGCGTGGGAACGTATGTGAAGGCGACTTCCGAGTCTCATGCCGACGTGGGAGATCCGTCCAACGACCGGGTCCGCGTCGACGCACGGGACCTGCGTGCCCGAATGGTCGGGGAAGGCGGAAATCTGGGCATGACCCGCGCTGCACGGATCGAGTACGCCCACCATGGCGGTCGGTGCGACGGTGATTTCATCGACAATGCTGCGGGCGTTGCGACCTCGGATCTGGAAGTCAATATCAAGATCGCGGTCGACCGGGCGGTCGCGACCGGTTCTCTTCTGCCGGACGAACGCCACGAGTTGCTGGAAGTAGTGACCGACGATGTCGCCGACGCGGCGCTCACTACCTGCCTCGATCAGGCGTTGGCCCTGGAATGCGCCGAGAGCGCCGCCTCCGCACTGCTCGATCGGCATGAACGACTCATCGAGGACCTCGAGTTTCTCGGCCGGATCGACCGTGACCGCGACGGACTGCCGCACCCGAAGGACGTCCGTGAACGTGCCCGTGCCGGACGGGCAGAACAGTTTTCCACCGAACAGCAGCAACAAGGCCACCGCTGATCGGCTCGGCGGCATCCCGTCTCCGGCCATGCAGTGCGCGGCGATACCGAGGGCTCCGGGCAGTGAGCCCACGACGGCGCCGCGCATGG
>NZ_AJVB01000660.1:0-1733 GCF_000278445.1 Rhodococcus sp. R1101 | reverse complement strand
AACGGGTGTTCGGCGGTGTCCTACTCTCCCACACCCTGTCGAGTGCAGTACCATCGGCGCAGACAGGCTTAGCTTCCGGGTTCGGAATGGGACCGGGCGTTTCCCTGTCGCTATGGCCGCCGTAACTCTATGAAACAGTAACCACGCAGAACATCGACAACCCTGCTACCGCAGGATCTTCGATATCTGTGTGTGTTGTTTCAGATACCGCACAGTGGACGCGTAACATCTTCGTGGTAAGTCCTCGGCCTATTAGTACCGGTCACCTCCACCCATTGCTGGGCTTCCAGTTCCGGCCTATCAACCCGGTGGTCTGCCGGGGGCCTTACCCCCTCGAGGGGGTGAGAAACCTCATCTTGGAACAGGCTTCCCGCTTAGATGCTTTCAGCGGTTATCCCTTCCGAACGTAGCCAACCAGCCATGCCCCTGGCGGGACAACTGGCACACCAGAGGTTCGTCCGTCCCGGTCCTCTCGTACTAGGGACAGCCTTCCTCAAGTTTCTAACGCGCGCGGCGGATAGAGACCGAACTGTCTCACGACGTTCTAAACCCAGCTCGCGTGCCGCTTTAATGGGCGAACAGCCCAACCCTTGGGACCTACTCCAGCCCCAGGATGCGACGAGCCGACATCGAGGTGCCAAACCATCCCGTCGATATGGACTCTTGGGGAAGATCAGCCTGTTATCCCCGGGGTACCTTTTATCCGTTGAGCGACACCGCTTCCACATGCCGGTGCCGGATCACTAGTCCCGACTTTCGTCCCTGCTCGACCTGTCAGTCTCACAGTCAAGCTCCCTTGTGCACTTGCACTCGACACCTGATTGCCAACCAGGCTGAGGGAACCTTTGGGCGCCTCCGTTACATTTTGGGAGGCAACCGCCCCAGTTAAACTACCCACCAGGCACTGTCCCTGAACCAGATCATGGTCCGAGGTTAGAGGTCCAATACGATCAGAGTGGTATTTCAACAACGACTCCACCCATACTGGCGTATGAGCTTCACAGTCTCCCACCTATCCTACACAAACCGAACCGAACACCAATACCAAGCTATAGTGAAGGTCCCGGGGTCTTTTCGTCCTGCCGCGCGTAACGAGCATCTTTACTCGTAATGCAATTTCGCCGAGTCTGTGGTCGAGACAGCAGAGAAGTCGTTACGCCATTCGTGCAGGTCGGAACTTACCCGACAAGGAATTTCGCTACCTTAGGATGGTTATAGTTACCACCGCCGTTTACTGGGGCTTAAATTCTCAGCTTCGCGGAGTGAACTCCACTAACCGGTCCTCTTAACCTTCCAGCACCGGGCAGGCGTCAGTCCGTATACATCGTCTTACGACTTCGCACGGACCTGTGTTTTTAGTAAACAGTCGCTTCTCTCTGGTCTCTGCGACCACCCCCAGCTCACGGAGCAAGTCCGGTCACCGAGCGTGGTCCCCCTTCTCCCGAAGTTACGGGGGCATTTTGCCGAGTTCCTTAACCACAGTTCTCTCGATCGCCTCGGTATTCTCTACCTGACCACCTGTGTCGGTTTGGGGTACGGGCCGTGTACCAACTCACTAGAGGCTTTTCTCGGCAGCATAGGATCACTGAATTCCCCTCAACGGGTACGCATCACCTCTCAGGCTGCATGAATGGCGGATTTGCCTACCATTCGCCCTACCGGCTTACACCAGGTATTCCATCACCTGGCCCAGCTACCTTCCTGCGTCACCCCATCGCTTGACTACTACAATC
>NZ_AJVB01000659.1:0-1733 GCF_000278445.1 Rhodococcus sp. R1101 | reverse complement strand
ATGCCACATCAACGGCGGCAGATCGTCGAGCGCGACCGTCATCCCCACATGGTTCACGGGCGCATTGGTCAGCGTCTGGATCGCGCGGTCCGCCGGTGTGGCGCCACGGAAGATCCACAGGTCGCCCGTGCGGGTCGTCGCCACGGCCTCGTCGAGCGTGAGACGCGAACGCGCACCGGCGGGCCGGGCTGCCGACGAAGTGTCCATGCCGCCAGCCTGCCATGCCCGGCGGCCGCTAAGGTCGTCCGCATGGCGCTGCGCGGTGGCAAGTGGTGGAAGCTCGTCGGACTCGCCGGACTGGTGGGTGTGGCGGCGACGGGCGCCGTCGCCGCCCGCAACGAGCGACAGCGGCGGAACTACAGTCCCGACGAGGTGCGCTCGGTGCTGCACGAGCGCTACGCGCGGTCGCTCGCCGCCCGCGACGGCAGCGCCGAACTCCCCCTCGCCGAGGTTCCGCTCGGGCCGAAGGACCGGGTCAGCCGAGTGCTGCGGCGATTCCGTCGGCGAGATCGGCGATCTGCTCGTCGGTCATGACGAACGACGGCGAGATCTGCATCGCTCCCTGACCGGCGGCGCGTCCCGAGATTCCGTGCCGGCGCAGCGTCGTGACGAAACCGAGCGCCTCGGCCGGGTCGGCGAGCTGCACGGCCGCCACCGCGCCGACGCCGCTGCGCACCTCGGCCACCCGCGGATGTTCCGCCAGCGGTGCGAGCTTCTCGTGCAGTGTCCGCTCGATCCGCGCCGCTTCGGCGAGCAGATCCTCGCGCTCGATGATGTCGAGATTGGCGAGGGCGGCGGCCGCGGCCGCCGCATGTCCGCCGTAGGTGTACCCGTGACGCCACCACACGCCGCCGGAGAAGAACGGTTCGGCGACCCGCGGAGCGACGAACAACGCTCCCATCGGCAGATAGCCGGAGGTGAGCCCCTTGGCGGTGGTGATCATGTCGGGACTCAGATCGAATCGCGACGACGCGAACCACGAACCGCCGATACGCCCGAAGCCGGTGACCACTTCGTCGACGACGAACAGGATGTCGTGGTCGCGGCAGATGTCGCGGACCTCGGCGAGATAACCGTCCGGCGGCAGGTACACCCCGCCCGCACCGATGACGGGTTCGCAGAAGAAGGCCGCGATGGAGTCGGCGCCGACCGAATCGACGAGCTCGAGCAGCGCCTTGGCGTCGTCCCACGCCACCTGCGCTGTGTCCTCCCACAGGCGCCCGTAGCCCTCGCCGTTGACCGGGATACCGGCGAGCGAGGTGCCACCGACGTGCATGCCGTGGTACGCCTTCTCGCGCGAGACCAGCAGCCGCTTGCCGGGCTTGCCGACCTCCTGCCAGTACCGGCGCGCGAGTTTGGCCGCCGAGTCGACCGAGTCGGATCCACCGGAGGTGAAGAAGATCTTGCTGCCGGGGACCGGGGCGATCGCCGCGAGCCGCTCGGCGAGTTCGAGGGCGGGCTCGGACGTCAGATCGCCGAAATTCGAGTAGTGGGCGAGCTCGGCGACCTGTGCGGCGATCGCGTCGCCGATTTCGGTGCGTCCGTGACCGACGTTGGTGAACCACAGTCCGGCGGTGGCATCGAGATAGCGGGTTCCGGCATCGTCCCAGATGTACGCACCTTCCCCACGCGTGACGACGAATGCGCCGTCCCGTTCGATCGCGCCCATATCGGCGAATCCGTGCCACAACGCACCCACGACCCACTCCCCTCTACGACGATCACGACACAGG
>NZ_AJVB01000658.1:0-1742 GCF_000278445.1 Rhodococcus sp. R1101 | reverse complement strand
GCTCGTCACGTCGGCGCACACTGGCGCACCCTTTCCGAGGTTCGGGGCAGCAGCGCACCGTTCTCCCCAGTCCTGACCGAATCTCTGCCACCGGCTGCGCGGCGCTGGATCGACCATGCGGTTGCCGACGGTACGCCGATGGCCGCTGCCGTACGACTGGAGATGTCCGGGCAGATCCGGCTCGGATCCTGGAAGCCGTTCACCGCCGTGCAAATTCTCGCTCCGGCGACAGGATTCATCTGGGCTGCGACCACCCGGATCGGCCCTGTTCCCGTATCGGGTTACGACCGTTTCACCGCCGGGGTCGGTGAGATGCGCTGGCGGATAGGAGGATTCATTCCGATCATGTCCGCCACCGGCCGGGATGTCAGCGACAGTGCGGCCGGCCGCCTGGCCGGAGAGAGCATCTTCGTGCCCACCGCTTTTCCCCTCGCGCGGTGGAGTGGCGACGAACTCCTCGCGTCCGCGACCTGGACAGTGGCGGGCCGACAGGAGACCGTACGCCTGGACATCGCCGAAGACGGGGCGCTGCGAGGACTGCGGATGCTGCGGTGGGGCGACCCCGAAGGGCAGGGATTCGGTCGGTACCCGTTCATCGTCACCGTCGAGGCCGAGCGCCGGTTCGGTGGCATGACCATCGCCTCGCGTATCGCCGCGAGGTGGGACACAGGTACCGGTTCGGACGGCGAGTTCTTTCGTGCGGAGATCACCGGAGCCCACTTCGCTTGACCGTCCGATACACCGGATCCGGCACGTGGGTCCATCCCGCGGCGCGCTCAGCCGATGGGCCACCCCGGAAGCCGCCGCGTGTCCTGCCACTCCCGGTGCCACTGGGAGATTCGATGCCGGTTCACAACGCCGTGAACTCCGAGCAGTGTGAGCACGCATCCGACGGTTTCGAGGATGAGGAATGCCAGTGCCGCACCCAGCGCAGCGATCGCGTTCTCGGTTCCGGTGCGGGGAGCAGGTATGTAGTCGCCCTTCTCGTCGACTCGGATGCGCACCGCCTCCCCTGTCTCGCCCCGGGAATCGAGACCCACCAGACCCGTGTGCTCGACGCCCTCCACCTCCCATCGCGCGAGAACCGGTTCGAGACGCGATGAATACTCGGCCATCGGGTCGCGCACCGCCACATCATCCGGATCGTCATCGAGAACGATCGCCGGCACCTGCCGCTCTTCGATCGCCTGCTGATGCGATCGTTCGGTCAGCTGCGCATACGAGTCGGTACCGATGACACCGGCGACAGGCACCAACAGCAGCATGATGGCGACCAGAAGCACCACCGCGACGGCCTCGAGGCGGTCACTGCCGCGCATGAGCGGGTTCGCGCTCCACGGCCGCAAGCGCCACCACCGAACCGCTGCCGTGTCTCCGCGGATCATCACACTCTCCGGGCATCGTGCTTCCGTCCTCAGTGTCGATCCTCCGCAACCGTCGTTGTAGAGCCGAAAGTCGCATCGCCGCTGGGCCCACCTGCAGGGATCGAGGGTTATCGGTAACGAACCGTCTCCCTGTGCGCAGTCTCAACGCGCCGCCGGAGGCGACTGCGGGTGGCCCCGCCTGTCGGCCGTCCACACCGGTTGCAGCATGTGCCAGTCGGCGGGATGCGCGGCGATACCGGCGGCAAACCGGTCGGCCAGGGACTGAGTCGTGGCCTGTACGCTTCCTGCGGTATCGATCGGCGCGTCGACATGGAATCCCCCAGCCGCCCGGAGTGAACCAGCAGTGCACCGGCAGCA
>NZ_AJVB01000657.1:0-1741 GCF_000278445.1 Rhodococcus sp. R1101 | reverse complement strand
CCTGCGCAGGATGGTTGAGCTGGTCGGCCGACTACGACGGGAAGTTCCGAGGTCCTGGCCTCCCTGCACCGAACGAGTTCCCCACCTGGCAGGTGATCGCCTGTGGAGTGACCGTAGTGCTGGCGTGCTTCTTTGCCGCTCATCGATCTCGCTGGGCGCTGAGCGGCGGCCTCGCGGCCGCAACAGGTACGGCTGCAGGGTTCACTACCGCATTCGGTGTGGTCGCCGGCACCGATGACACCGGTCAGGCTGGAGTAGGCGTCATGTTGTCGGAGCTGGGGTGGGGCATCGGACTATGTCTGTTGATGATTGTCCGGTCTTCTTGGATCAAAGGCGCACGTAGCAGGGCAGTAGGTAAGCCGTAGGGTCGGGGTGGCGGTCGGCAGCCACGCGCGATGTCCAGATCCGAGCACCGACTCCGTCCCGGCATCGAACGGGCCGGACAACACCGAAGGATGGATCCCATGACACACGTGCGACGCTTCGATCACGTGGGCCTCACTGTTTCGGACCTCGAGGTCGCGACGGCGTTCTTCGTCGGACTCGGATTCGAGGTCGAGGGCACAGGCTCTGTTCACGGCGACTTCCCGACGACCGTCTGTGGCCTTCCCGGCACGCACTGCGAGATCGCGATGCTCCGACCGCCGGACGGTGGAGCCCGGCTCGAGCTGGCGAGCTTCATCACGCCGGGTCACCTTCGTGGCTCGCCGGCAGCGATGCCGAACGAGCTCGGGATCCGCAATGTGTCGTTCGAGGTCGAAAACCTCCAGGCGGCCGTCGACTCTGTTGCTGCGCAGGGATACGGGCTCGTCGGGGGCATCGGCGAGTACGAGAACAGCGTGCGGATGGCCTACGTCCGAGGACCCGACGGGATCATCGTCTCGCTGTTCGAACAACTCGGTTGACGCTCGCCTTCGCGGGCAGAGATCGGTGCCGAACTCTCTGAGCGGTTGGGGGGACACGCATCCGATGAACAGCTGACGGCTCAGCCCTTGTCGAGTGCCCTCGCTGCCTCCAGATCTGCGCGCAGAGCGCGTGATTCGGTCCTGAGTGCGGCGTTCTCGGCCTGCTGTGTCCTCGTCTCGTCGCGCAGGGTGGCGATCTCATCGCGCAGCGTCGCCAGTTCGGCACGCAGTTCGTCGCCGCGCGCCCGTGCCGCGGTTTCGGCCGCCTGGGCGGTAGCAGCGGTGATGCGTGAGTCTTCGAGCCGGCTCCGCAGGTCGGATGCGCGTTCGCGCTCGGCTGCGAGTTCGGTGTCGAGACGTTCTCGGGTTGCGACCTCCCGGTCGAGAACCGCCTGCAGGCGCGTGATTTCGGCACGCAGGTCGGTGATTTCGCCGGTCGCCCGCTCGTGCTGTGCATTGGCGTCGTCGAGTTGCCGTCGCTGCGAAGAGAGGGACTCGTCCTGCTGGGCGATCGTCGCCCGCAGCTCGCCGAGGGTCCGCGTATGTTCGGCAGCCGCAGCCTCGAACTCGTCCCTCCACCGTTGCAGCGTCGCGGCGTGCTCGTCCTTCGATCGAGTCAACTCGGCGTTGTGCGCTTCTTCGAGTCCGCGCATCTGTTCGGTGTGAGCGGCACGGGCGTCGGCGAGTTCGGCGTCGACGGCAGCGACAGCGGCATCCGCGTTGTCGCGGTCTTCGATCGACTGGGCGAGTTGCTCGCGTAATCGCACGACCTTCGCGTCGGCGTCGGCTTTGACCTTGGCGAGTTCGGCGGCGGCCCGTGTCATCTGCGCTTCGAG
>NZ_AJVB01000656.1:0-1747 GCF_000278445.1 Rhodococcus sp. R1101 | reverse complement strand
GCCGAGGGGGGCGAGTTGCTCGGCGGTGCGATAGGGCGTTCCCACGACGAGATCCATGAGGTAGAACGGCGCGCCGAGCACCGCATCGTCCTCGCACAGCAGGTAGGTGCGGGGGACCGGTACCGCGGTGCCGTCGAGCGCGGAGATGACCCGGTACTCGCGGGCCATGTCGTGGGCGGTGGCGAGGACGTGTCCGAGCGGGGGACGGCGCAGCACGAGCCGCCGCTCGCCGTCGGTCACCTCGTAGGTGAGGTTCGATCGCCCGCCACTGATCAGGCGAGCGCGGAGGGGCCCGGAGAACAGCTCGGGGGCGGAGGTCTGCAGGTGGGCGTCGAGCGCATCGAGGTCGAGGCCGGCGGGCACGTCGTTCATCGAGCTCCTTTCCGTCGGCTCCCACTATGACGGCGGGTGCGGATCCCTGTCCGGAGAACTCTCACGAGGCGGACAATCCGGGTCATACGGAAACGATTGATATTCAGAATATCCCTCGACCTGAGGGCAACACCCCCGACAGCAACTACGACGTACGCCTACCCGCCGGCACGGACGAGACGAACTACTGTCGATCCATGCCCGCTGCGCACCCCCTCGACCGAGACAACGTCCGCGACGCGCTGGACGCGTTCGACTCGCGCCGTCTGCCGCTGGACGGCCGCCGGCACGCAGCCGTCGTCGTGGCGGTGCTCGACGACGGGAACGGCAACCCTGTCATGCCCCTCACACGGCGGCCGACGCGCCTGCGAGCCCATCCCGGCCAGTTCGCCCTGCCGGGCGGCCGTCTGGACGAAGGGGAGGAACCGGAGCAGGCAGCCCTTCGCGAACTGCACGAGGAACTCGGACTCGACCTCGGCTCCGACGCCGTCCTCGGCCGACTCGACGACTACGTCACCCGATCCGGCTATGTGATGTCGCCGTTCGTCGTGTGGGCGCGCACGGCCGTGACCGATCTGAAGCCGAGCCCCGACGAGGTCGACGTGCTCTTCGCCGTGACCGCCGACGAACTCGATGTCGACCCGCGCTTCGTCGGCATCCCCGAATCCGACAAGCCGGTGATCCAGTGGCCGTTCCGCGGGCACCTCGTGCACGCACCGACCGCCGCCGTCGTCTACCAGTTCCGCGAAGTCGTCCTCCGCCGGCGGGCCACCCGGATCGACGACCTCGAGCAGCCGGTCTTCGCCTGGCGCTGACACCCGGGGATCTCCGGCCGCGCGGCTGTGGAAGGCTGGACTCCGCACCCGAACCGGAACTCCGGAGGGGCACCACGAGAACGATCTCACGAGAACACGGAGCGGCCCCGCCATGACCGATGCGACCGGAACCGCCGACGCGCGCGGAGCGGACCGCATCCTCACCGTGCCGAACGTCCTCAGCTTCATCAGGCTCCTGGGTGTCCCCGTCTTCCTCTACCTGGTTCTCGTCGCCCACGCCGACGTCTGGGCGCTGATCCTGCTGGCCGCCAGCAGCATCACCGACTGGGCCGACGGCAAACTCGCCCGGCTCCTCGACCAGACCTCCCGCCTCGGCGCACTCCTCGATCCCGCCGTCGACCGCCTCTACATCGTGGCCACCCTCGTCGCCCTCGTGGCACGCGACATCGTGCCGTGGTGGATCGCGGTGGTCCTCGTCGGCCGCGAACTCGTCCTCGCCCCGACGCTCGCCGTCTACCGGCGCCGGGAACTGCCTCCACCGGAGGTGCTCTATCTCGGCAAAGGCGCCACCTTCCTGCTCATGTGCGCGTTGCCGCTCA
>NZ_AJVB01000655.1:0-1749 GCF_000278445.1 Rhodococcus sp. R1101 | reverse complement strand
CGGTGAGCTGAAGACCAAGCCCACCCAGCACTCGGTGGCCGCGCTGCGCAACATCGGCATCCAGCCCGACGCCCTCGTGCTGCGCTGCGACCGCGACGTTCCGGCCTCGCTCAAGGCCAAGATCTCGCTGATGTGCGACGTCGACGTTGCCGGCTGCATCTCCTGCCCCGACGCGCCGAGCATCTACGACATCCCGAAGGTGCTGCACAGCGAAGGTCTCGACGCCTACGTCGTGCGTCAGCTCGGCCTGCCCTTCCGCGACGTCGACTGGACGGTATGGGGCAACCTGCTCGAGCGGGTCCACAACCCCCGCGAGACCGTCGACGTCGCTCTCGTCGGCAAGTACATCGACCTGCCCGACGCCTACCTGTCGGTCACCGAGGCGTTGCGCGCCGGCGGTTTCGCGCACCGAGCGAAGGTCAAGATTCGCTGGGTCGCCTCCGACGAGTGCGAAACCGAGGCCGGCGCCGAGAAGCATCTCGGCGACGTCGACGCGGTGCTGATCCCCGGCGGTTTCGGTATCCGCGGCATCGAGGGCAAGCTCGGCGCGATCCGCTTCGCGCGTACCCGCAAGATCCCGCTGCTCGGCCTGTGCCTGGGTCTGCAGTGCGTCGTCATCGAGGCCGCCCGCTCGGTGGGCATCGACGACGCGTCGTCCACCGAGTTCGATCCCGACACCACCGCCCCGGTCATCTCCACGATGGCCGACCAGGAACAGGCGGTCGCGGGCGAGGCCGATCTCGGCGGCACCATGCGTCTCGGTGCCTATCCCGCCGTGCTGAAGAAGGGCTCGGTCGTCGCCAAGGCCTACGGCAGCGAGCAGGTCTCCGAGCGGCACCGGCACCGCTACGAGGTCAACAACGCCTACCGCGACAAGATCGCCAAGTCCGGTCTGGTGTTCTCCGGGACCTCCCCGGACGGGCGTCTCGTCGAGTTCGTCGAGTACCCGGCCGCCACGCATCCGTTCTTCGTCGCCACCCAGGCGCACCCGGAGCTCAAGAGCCGGCCCACCCGCCCGCACCCGCTGTTCTCCGGCCTCGTCGCCGCAGCACTGCAGTACAAGGCGGCCGAGCGGCTCCCGGTCGACATCCACGGTGAGAACACCGCTGCCGAGGAAACCGCCACGGCCGCGTCGACGTCCGCCGCCGGCGACGCCGAGTAGTCGACATGGCGCAGCGACACGACTTCCGCACCCTGGCGAGCCGGCGGATCTACACGGGCGCCATCGTGTCGCTGCGCGTCGACGACGTGGCGATGCCCGACGGGCACACCGCCGAACGTGAAGTGGTCGAACATCACGGCGCGGTGGCGGTCGTGGCCGTCGACGAGCAGGACCGGGTGGTGCTCGTACACCAGTACCGGCATCCGCTCGGCCGGCGCCTGTGGGAACTTCCCGCCGGGCTGCTCGACGCACCCGGGGAGGATCCCCTCGACGCCGCCCGCCGCGAACTGGCCGAGGAGACCGGTCTGGCCGCCGCCGACTGGGAGCTCCTCGTCGACATCGCGCTCTCACCCGGATTCACCGACGAAGCCGTCCGCGTCTTCGCCGCCCGCGGCCTGAGCGAGGTCGACCGGCCGGATCCGGAGCACGAGGAGGCCGATCTCGAGGTCCGCCGCGTCCCCGTCGACCAGGCCGTGTCGATGGTGCTGGGCGGGGAGATCGTCAACGCCACCGCAGTGTCCGGTCTCCTCGCGTTCGCGACCACCCGCGCGACCGGCACCGCGACCCGCACACCGGACGCGCCGTGG
>NZ_AJVB01000654.1:0-1761 GCF_000278445.1 Rhodococcus sp. R1101 | reverse complement strand
GACTCTACCCGCTCCGCGCCGCTGCGCGCGAGCAACTCGACGGTCGTGCCGACGGGATCACCGTCGTGGACGGCCGAGAGCAGTTCCCAGCCGTCGGCTCCCGCCACCTCGCTCACCTGTGCCCGCACGTCCTCCACCTCGTCGGGTTCGTCGAGCGGATGGAGCACCACCAGCGACTGCTGCCGGTCGGCGGCCTCCCGCACCGCGGCCTCGAGAGCGATCCGGCCTTCGGGGGTATCGGCGTGAACGACAGCGACAGTCATGACTCTCCTCGTGCGGGCACCGGGCGACGTCCTCCATTATCGCCGCGACGCGGCATCCGGGCGACGAGGGTCGGTGTGGAACCGGTCTCCACCGCCCCGGTCGTGTCGCGCCGATCTCCCCGGATCACCAGGGCGCCGGGCGGAAGTCCTTGAGGAAACACCCGTACAGATCCGTACCGGCCTCGCCCTGCACGATCGGGTCGTACACGCGCGCCGCGCCGTCCACGAGGTCGAGCGGGGCGTGGAAGCCCTCCTCGGCGAGGCGCATCTTGGTGTGGTGCGGCCGCTCGTCGGTGATCCACCCGGTGTCGACGGCGGTCATGAGGATGCCGTCGGTGAGCATCTCCTCGGCGCTGGTACGGGTGAGCATGTTCAGCGCCGCCTTGGCCATGTTGGTGTGCGGATGCCCGGCGCCCTTGTAACGGCGACCGCCGAACTGCCCTTCCATCGCGGAGACGTTCACGATGTACTTACGGCGGGCCGACGACGCGGCAAGCGCAGGACGCAAACGGTTGACCAGGATGAACGGCGCCACCGAGTTGCACAGCTGGACCTCGAGCAGTTCGAGCGGCTCGACCTCGCCGACGGTCTGCACCCAGCTGTTGGTGTGCACGAGATCCGGCAGCAACCCGCCGGCGTCGACGGCGACTCCGGCCGCGACCCGCTCGGGTGTCGCCGAACCGGCAACCAACGCCAGCGAGGTCAGCGAGTGCGCAGACAGGTCGACGGGCAGCGATCCGGCCAGTGCGGCCGGGTGGGCATCCGACGGCTTGCCGAAGGTCAGGACCTCGGGGCGCGGTCCGGCGGGCAACGGATCGGCCTCCGCCTGGGCCAGCGCCGAATAGGCGCCGGGGGAGCGGCGCACCGTCTGCGCGGCGTTGTTGATGAGGATGTCCAGCGGGCCCTGCGCGGCGAGGTCGTCGGCGAGGGCGACCACCTGGGCGGGATCACGCAGGTCGATGCCGACGATGCGTAGCCGGTGCAGCCAGTCGCCGCTGTCCTCCATCGCGCTGAAGCGGCGGATGGCGTCGTTGGGGAACCGCGTGGTGACGGTGGTGTGCGCGCCGTCGCGGAGCAACCGCAGCGCGATGTACATGCCGATCTTGGCCCGTCCGCCGGTGAGCAGGGCGCGCCGGCCCCGCAGATCGGTGCGGGCGTCCCGCTTCGCGTGGTTCTCCTCCGCGCAGGTCGGGCACAGTTGGTGGTAGAAGGAGTCCACCCGGGTGTACTTGTCCTTGCAGACGTAGCAGGGCCGCGGTCGCAGCAGCGTGCCCGCGCTCGTGCCGCGGGTCGCCGAGGCCAGCGGCAGGCCGGCGGTCTCGTCGTCGATGCGGGTGGGAGAGGCCGTGGCGGTCGCGGACAGCACCTGACGGTCGGCGTCGGCGCGCTGTTTACGGACCTCGTTGCGGCGCCGCCGCTTGAACTTCTTGAACATGTGCCCCACGGCCCGCTGCACGGTGATCGCATCGGGATGCTCGGCGGCGAGACCGGCCGCTTG
>NZ_AJVB01000653.1:0-1760 GCF_000278445.1 Rhodococcus sp. R1101 | reverse complement strand
ACCTGCGCGTTCGGTACCCTCCTGCCGGATCAATCCGCTCTCCACCAGACGGGAGACGGTGTGGTACAGCGAGCTCGGCCGGAGCTTGATCAGGTTGTCCTCCCGGCGCTTGAGCAGAAGCTGATGCATCTCGTAGGGATGCATCGGTCGCTCCTCGAGCAGTCCGAGCACGGCGATGGCTATCGGTGTCAGGACGGCGATACGGGATCGTTCGGACACCGCTCCTGCCTCCTCCGATTGTCGGGAGGCGTTCGGGAACCGCGACTGCTGCGCCTCGAATAGTCGGTATCGAATATACGACGTGGATTATCCGACGGACAACAATGCCTCCTTCCTGGCGTTCGCCGCCGTGCCGGGCACGCGGCAGACGTGGATCGGGGGTTCCGACCGGTGCGAGACATCGGTCGGAACCCCCGATCCGGTGACGAACACTGTTCTCGTCACGATCTGTGCAGGCACACGTCGGGGATTCTTCGAATCTCCTCCCTCACATCGGGATACGCGAGGACGAGAAGCAGCCGTGGCCGGAGCGACCGGGCCACCGAGACAACGGCCTCGATGGCGGCGAGGGCCGCGTCGGCCTGCCCACAGGCAAGGACGACGGAGGTCCTGCGCCTCGACGCCGAATCACGGCGCGGTGGCCAACCCCGCGCCTGCATCGGTCTGCGGCAACGGCAGCACCTCGGCTCCGTCGACCAGCGTCTTCCAGAGTTCCTTCCCGGTCCTCGCCGTGCTCTGCACGATCAGAGCCGCCAATCCCGCCACGTGCGGGGTGGCCATGGACGTCCCACTGATCGTGTTGTAGCGGTCCGGCATCGGCCACGACGAGTACACGTCTACACCGGGTGCGGCGATATCGACGGCGCCGCCCGGAACCACGGTGGCTCTGGCCGAGAATGCCGCCATCTTCAGGTCGGACGCCAGTGCCGCGACCGCCATGATCGACGGCGAATTCGCGGGGCTGCCGACGAATCCGGGATCGGCCGGCCGGCGCGCGTTGTTCCCCGCGGCCGCGATGATCAGCGTCCCGGCGGCCAACGCCCGCTGCCCGACGGCCTCGTAGGCCGTCACCGGCCGAGGTACGTCGGCGCCCAGCGACATCGAGATGACCTGGCACCGATTGGCCAATGCCCATTCGATCCCGGCGAGGATGGTGGAGTCGGATCCGCTGCCCTGATTGCTCAGTACCTTGCCGACGAAGATCGCAGCCCGTGGTGCGACGCCGTAGCCGCGCGCGGTCGGTAGATTCCTCGGTCCGCAGGATGTGCCGACGCAGTGGGTGCCGTGCCCGTTCCCGTCCTGGACGGCCTGGCCTGCGATGAACGACTTGCTGGTGATCGTCCGACCTGCGAAGTCGGGATGGTTGAGATCGAATCCGGTGTCGAGCACTGCTACCCGGACAGCGGACCCGTCGAACTGTGACGTCAGTGCCCGGGTGGCCTGCAGACCCCAGGTGTGCCTGCGACCGTCCGCCAGATGTGTCTCCAGGGCGAGTGGTGCCGCCAGCGTACGGACGACGTGTTCGGGTTCCACGGCCACGATCGCCGGATCCTGACGTGCGACGTCCTCGAGCGATTCGAGCTGCGACCCGTCGACGGCGGCAACAGCCACCCCGAGCCGATCGAATAGGGTCGCATCGGTGGATTCGAGTTCGTCTGCGGGTACCGCTTCCGGTCCCGTCTCGTCGCTGGACGCGATCGAGTTCACGCCGCTGATCGCCTCGAGTGCGGCCACGCGTTCCTCGTGAGTGCTGTCCTCGG
>NZ_AJVB01000652.1:0-1762 GCF_000278445.1 Rhodococcus sp. R1101 | reverse complement strand
CAGGTGTACGCCGACGAGTTGTCACAGGAGATGAAGCAACGGGTCGGTGAGCGGCACGATCTGTCGGAACCACCTGGGGCGCAGGTACGCGACTTCGAGGAGTACACCTGGCTGTACCACCGGTCGTGGTCCGAAGACGACGTCCGGTGGCTGTTGTCGAACGTGCCGACGTCGATGATCTTCGACGACCACGACGTGCACGACGACTGGAACACCTCCTACTCGTGGCGCAGGGAAATGGAATCGTCCGCGTGGTGGGAGGAACGCATCGTCGGGGCACTCGCGTCGTACTGGATCTATCAGCATCTCGGGAACCTCTCCCCCGACGAGCTGGACGAGGAGCCGCTCTACGGGCGGGTGCGGAACTGTACCGGTGACGCCGAGCCCATTCTGCGCGCCTTCGCATCCGGTGCCGACGAAGAAGCGGACGGGGCTCCGGGTGCGCGGTGGTCCTACCGCCGTGATTTCGGGTCGGTGCGTCTGCTGGTGATCGACTCGCGGTGCGGGCGGGTGCTCGCGCCCGAGCGGCGGGACATGGTGTCCGATCCGGAGTTCGACTGGATCGAGCAGCAGACCGACGGCGACTACGACCATCTGCTGGTCGGCACGTCGCTGCCGTGGCTGCTCCCCCGCGCGATGCACGACCTCGAGGCGTGGGACGAGAAACTCGCGTCCGGTGTGCGAGGTGACCACTGGGCTCGCTGGGCCGAGAAACTTCGTCGTGCTGCGGACCTCGAACACTGGTCGGCCTTCCGCGACTCTTTCGAGCGACTCGGACGCCTGCTGCGGGACGTCGCCGCCGGACGGCGCGCCGGGACGTCCGGTCGTGCGCCCGCGACGATCTGTGTCCTCTCGGGCGACGTGCACCATGCGTATGCCGCCCGTGTCCGGTTCGGGACACCGACCGCCGGTGCGGTCTACCAGCTGACCTGTTCACCGTTGCACAACCATGTCCCCGCAGCCGTCCGGGTCGCCTTCCGCGCTGCATGGAGCCGCACGGCGGAGCATGTCGTGCGGCTACTGCTGGGTCGCGTGACGGCCGTTCCCGTCGCGTCGTTCTCGTGGTCGAGGGTGTCGGGTCCGACTTTCGGAAATCAGATCGCCACGCTCCGGACGCACGGTCGCGTCGCACATCTGACCGTCGAGCGAAGCATCGACACCGCAGCAGGTACGCATCTGTTCGAGAAGGTCGCGGAGTTGCTGTTGACCTCCGAGGATCGGCCGCCCCGGATCTCGCCGGCAGGCGCGGCGGGCCGGCTGTCGAAGTGAGATGGGAAGACGGCACTCCGCCGGTGATGAATTCTGGTATTCACTGATTTCCGTACCATCCGAAATACCGTCCGGTGCCCTTCGTCCCTGCTTCGCGCATATTCCCGTGACTCCCGGGGTACCTGTGTCAAGGTTTGGAAACACAGCCGACCACGGGAGGAACCACATGCTCGTCCGGAGAATCGCGCGGCCCATGCTCGCGTCCATCTTCATCGCAGGGGGCATCGACGCCCTGCGGAAGCCCGAGCCGAAGGCAGGGGCTGCGCAGCCCGGGCTCGATCAGGCTGTGAACGCGCTGCCGGCATCGATCACCGACCGGCTCCCCAGCAATCCCGAGACTCTCGTACAGATCAACGCCGCCGTCCAGATCGGCGCCGGCACCCTGTTCGCCCTCGGCAAGGCACCGCGTCTGTCCGCTCTCGCCCTGATCGGCAGCCTCGTGCCGACCACCGTTGCGGGCCACGACTTCTGGAACGCCGAGAACCCGGAGGCC
>NZ_AJVB01000651.1:0-1765 GCF_000278445.1 Rhodococcus sp. R1101 | reverse complement strand
GCGGCGGATCCCTGCCGTCTGATCCGCCGGAGCGAAGGGGTGCAGACCTGCGAACTCGGGCCAGGTGATGGCCTCCATCTCGGCGGCGGCGTTGAGCTTCATCGTGCACGAGCCGAGCGGGATCATCGTGCGGTCCAGGGCGAGGTCCTTGTCGGACAGGCGCCGCAGGTACCGCATCATCGCGGTCTCGGTGCGGTAGCGGGTGAACGCCTCGTGCTGCAGGAACTCGCTCGTGCGGGCCAGGGTCTCCGGCAGCGCCGTTCCCTCGGCGGCATCCCCGGCGTCGACGCCGAAGGCATCCAGGACCGCGTCGACATGTGCCGCCGTGGTGGCCTCGTCGCACGAGATCGACACGTGATCGTCGTCGACCCGGTACAAGTTGATGCCGGCCTCGAGGGCGGCGGCGAGCACGGCAGCGGCGCGTCCCGGAACGCGCACGAGGACGGTGTCGAAGAACTCGTCGTGCACGATCTCCACGCCGCCGGCCTTCAGGCCGTCGGCCAGGTGGCGGGCGTGCCCGGCGACGCGGCGGGCGATGCCGGTGAGGCCTTCGGCGCCGTGGTACGAGGCGTACATGGCCGCGAGCACGGCGAGGAGCACCTGGGCGGTGCAGATGTTGCTGGTGGCTTTCTCGCGGCGGATGTGCTGCTCACGGGTCTGCAACGCGAGGCGGTAGGCCGGGTTGCCGTCCGCGTCCACCGAGACACCGACGAGGCGACCCGGCAGGGTGCGGGTGTGGGCGCTGCCGACGGCGAGGTAGCCGGCGTGCGGCCCACCGAAGCCCATCGGCACACCGAACCGCTGGGTGGTGCCGAAGCACGCGTCGGCGCCCTGCTCGCCGGGCGGGGTGACAAGGGTCATGGCCAGCAGGTCGGCGCCGACGGCGACGAGCGCGCCGCGGCCGTGGGCGGCCGCGATGATCGGAGCGGCGTCGATGATGCGTCCCGAGGCGCCGGGCACCTGCAGGATCACGCCGAAGAACTCCCCGTCGGGCAGTCCGTCGGCCGCGAGGTCGACGGTGACGATCTCGATGCCGAGCGGTTCGGCGCGGGTGGCCAGCACCGCCGCGGTCTGTGCGAACAGGTCGGCGTCGACGACCACGCGCGAGCTCTTGGACTTACGGTTCGCGCGGCGCAGCAGAGTCATCGCCTCGGCGGCCGCGGTGGCCTCGTCGAGCATGGACGAGTTGGCCACCTCCATGCCGGTCAGGTCGGCGACCATGGTCTGGAAGTTCAGCAGCGCCTCGAGGCGTCCCTGACTGATCTCCGGCTGATAAGGGGTGTAGGCGGTGTACCAGGCCGGGTTCTCGATGATGTTGCGCAGCAGCACCGGCGGCGTGAGCGTGTCGTAGTAGCCGTGACCGATCATCGATGTCGCCACGCTGTTCTGCGACGCGAGCGCCTTCAGTTCGGAGAGTACGTCGTGCTCGGAGCGGGGCGCGTCGAGCACGTCGAGGCCGGTCGGCACGGAGCCGGCGCGGTCGTCGAGGATGGCGGCCGGCACCGCGGCGGTGGCGAGGGCGTCGAGGGAATCGACTCCGACGACGTCGAGGATCCGGTTCAGGCCGGCGGTGTCGGGGCCGATGTGGCGATCGGCGAAGTTCGAGGTGACGGCATCTGTCATCGCAGCTCCCGGGCTGGTCGGCGAGGTCCACATGCGCGCGGTCGCGCGAGGTGGTTCCTCCCCCTCTGTCGTGAGCTCGCGAGCGAGCGCCTGAGAGATTCGGCCGGCCAGAGCCTTTCCCCGTGGGCGGGCGGGTGCTCCC
>NZ_AJVB01000650.1:0-1766 GCF_000278445.1 Rhodococcus sp. R1101 | reverse complement strand
GGGCGGTGTCAACCATCGCATGGGACTCGGCGACGAGGCACTGATCAAGGACAACCACGTCGCCGCGGCGGGCTCGGTGGTCGCCGCGCTGCGCGCCGTCCGGGACCATGCTCCCGACATCGCGTGCGAAGTGGAGGTCGACACCCTCGAGCAGTTCGACGAGGTACTCGCCGAGAACGTCGAGTTGATCCTGCTCGACAACTTCCCCCTGTGGCAGACGCAGATCGCGGTGCAGCGGCGCAACACCCACGCGCCGAAGACGCGGCTCGAATCCTCCGGCGGCCTGTCCCTCGACGTCGCCGCGGACTATGCCCGCACCGGCGTCGACTACCTCGCGGTGGGCGCGCTCACCCATTCGGTGACCGTGCTCGACTTCGGGCTGGACATGTAGTGCGTAGATCGCGTGTCGCCGGACGGGCGACTCGGACGCGGCACCGGAATATTCGTCGGTGAGACGGTCCCCTTGCTCGCGTCTTCTGAGGTAGAACTGACACACATCGACGTGCCGGGACCGGTCACGTGGGGGCGGGCTCCGGTGGTGGCCGGTGCCGTGTGGGGGAGGAAGACAGAAACGCGATGCGGTTACCGATGGCACCGACCGACTCGATGTTCCTGCTCGGCGAGTCGCGCGATCACCCGATGCATGTCGGCGGTCTCCTGCTGTTCCAGCCGCCGGAAGGCAAGGACGCGAGCGACCTGCGATCGATGTTCGCCGAGGCGCTCGCCCGTGAGGAACCCGCCGGGCCGCTGTGGTGCAAGCGGCCCACCCGCTCGCTGTTCACCCTCGGGCAATGGGCCTGGGAGGACGATCCGCGTTTCTCGATCGACTACCACGTCCGGTTCAACGCGCTGCCGTCCCCGGGCACGATGGACGATCTGTGGGAACTCGTCTCCCGCCTGCACGCCTCGCTGCTCGACCGCACGCGCCCACTGTGGGAGATGCATCTGATCGAAGGGCTGGCAGACGGTCGCTACGCCCTGTACGTGAAGATCCACCACGCGCTCGCCGACGGGGTGGGGGCCATGCGTCTGATGCGCCGCGCGCTCAGCACCGACCCGGAACGCACCGACATGCCGGCGCCCTGGGCGGTCGACGACGCCCGGTCGCCGAGCCGCTCGGCGATGGGTACCGCGATCGGGTTCCCCGGTGCGGTCGTCCGTGCGGCGACCGGCGTGGTGAACGACGCGGTGAACGTGGTGTCCGAGGCGATGGCTCTGGTCCCGGCGCTCGTCGGCACCGTCGACCGGGCACTGCACAATCGCGGGGGTTCGTTGTCGCTGGGCGCTCCGAACACCATCCTCAACCGTCAGATCTCCGGATCGCGCAGGTTCGCGGCCCGGTCGTGGCCGATCGAACGCCTGCGCATGGTGGCCAAGGCGGCCGACGCGACACTCAACGACGTCGTCCTCGAACTGTCGGGTGGGGCTCTACGGGCGTTCCTCACCGAACACGATGCGCTGCCGGACGATTCGCTGGTCGCCATGGTTCCGGTGTCGTTGCGCCAGAGCACGAACTCGTCGGGCAACGAGATCGGCATTCTCATGTGCACGCTCGGCACGCAGTGCGCCGACCCGGTGGAACGGCTTGCGCGCGTGCGGGGTTCGATGATCGAGGGCAAGCATGCGATGAATTCGATGTCGAAGCTCGGTCGTCTCGCGACGAGCGCGGTGGGCGTGGCACCCCTTGCGGTGGGGGTGCTCACCGGCAACCGGGCGCTCCCACGTCCGCCGTTCAACGTGATCGTCTCGAACGTGCCGGGACCCGA
>NZ_AJVB01000649.1:0-1767 GCF_000278445.1 Rhodococcus sp. R1101 | reverse complement strand
GCCTGTTCGACGGCTACTACAACAACCCCGAGGCCGACGCCGAGCGCCTCCGCGACGGGCGCTATCACAGCGGCGACCTCGCCTACCGGGACGAGAACGGTTTCGTGTACTTCGCCGGACGCAGCTCGGGCTGGTTGCGGGTGGACGGGGAGAATCTCGGTGCGGCGCCCATCGAGCGCGTCCTGATGCGGTACGAGGGCTTCGCTCAGGTCGCGGTGTACGGGGTGCCCGACCGGCAGGTCGGCGACCGCGTGATGGCCGCCGTGATTCCCGCTGCGGATTCCGACTTCGATCCCGCCGCTTTCGCGCGTTTCCTCGATGCACAGACCGATCTCGGTCCCAAGCAGATGCCCACCCTGATCCGTGTCTGCCGTGAATTCCCCCGCACCGCGACTTTCAAGGTCCTGACCCGTTCTCTGGCCGCCGAACGCTGGTACTGCACCGATCCGGTCTGGATTCGGGAACGTGGCGATTCCGAATTCCGGTTGTTGTCGGACGAACTGGCGCAGCTTCTCGAACCGGCCTCCCTCGGCACTCCTGCGCGATAGCGTCGTCGCCCCTCGGCCGACGCGCCCCCGCGCGTACAGTTGTGCCGCGACGGTGGTTGTTCGGCGACAAGTCCGGAAGGACTTCCGTCGCCGTCGAGTCGAGTGACGGGCGGGACCGATGGACACCGACGGGTCATCCGGAGGGGCGGAGCGCACGCCGGACGGCAGATATGTGGTGGTGAACGGGCGGCGCTGGCGTGCCACCGATCCCACGATTCCTGAACCTTTGCAGAGGCAACTCGTGGCGGAGTTGATGCGCGCTCGGCGTCTCGTGAAGAGCGACGGCGACTCCGCACGGCACCGCGTCCAGGACGCGAAGGTCGCGCTCGGTGAACGCGGGCATCCGTGGTGGGAACCACGCGACGAGCAGGCGGTTCGTGAACGGCTGGCGGCCACGATCTGCGCGCTGCTCCGGGAACGGAATCCGTCCACCATCTGTCCCAGCGACGCCGCGCGGGTCGCGGGTGGCGACTCGTGGCGCGACCTCATGGACGCCGCACGCTCGGTGGCCGCCGATCTCGAACGCAGCGGCCACGTCGTGATCACGCAGAAGGGTGAGCCGGTGGACGTGGAGACGGCCCGAGGTCCGATCCGGATCGCACCCGGACCTGACCTCGGGCGACCACGGCCCTCCCCGTGAGTCGAACGGTGGGGATCAGGCGCTCGCGGCCTCGTTCAACTTCTCCAGGGTTCCGGTCGCTTCGAGGTACTCCTGCACCCAGCGTTCGATGACCGCGGAGGTCTTGTCGACCTTCGTGAACTGCCCGACGACCTGACCGACCGGGTTGAACGCGACGTCGACGGACTCGTCCGGGTACTTGTGAGTGGCCGCGACCGCCATGCCGGACACCATGTACTGCAGCGGCATTCCGAGGGGCTTCGGGTTGCCCTCCTCCTCCCATGCTTCGGTCCAGTCGTTGCGGAGCATGCGGCAGGGCTTGCCGGTGAACGAACGACTGCGCACGGTGTCGCGGCTGGTCGCCTTGATGTAGGCCTCCTGCTGCACCGGGGTGTTCTCGGCTTCCTCGACCATGAGCCACTGCGAACCGGTCCACGCGCCCTGGGCGCCGAGCGCGAGCGCGGCCGCGATCTGCTGACCGCTGCCGATACCACCGGCGGCCAGCACCGGAACGGGTGCGACCTCCTTGACGACCTGCGGCCACAGCACGATCGAGCCGACCTCCCCGCAATGCCCGCCACCTTCGCCGCCCTGCGCGAT
>NZ_AJVB01000648.1:0-1770 GCF_000278445.1 Rhodococcus sp. R1101 | reverse complement strand
GAGGAGACCGCCAAGGCCGAGGGCAAGCCGGAGCAGGCCCTGCCGAAGATCGTCGAAGGCCGTGTCAACGGTTACTTCAAGGACGTCGTCCTGCTCGAGCAGGCGTCCGTGACGGACTCGAAGAAGACCGTCAAGGCGATCCTCGACGAGGCCGGTGCGACCGTCACCCGCTTCGTGCGTTTCGAGGTCGGCGCCAGCTAGTTCTTCCACTCCTCGACCCCGTCGGTTCACAACCGGCGGGGTCGAGGTGTGTCGGGCCACGCCGCCTCGGGCCCGGAGGCACCCGCGCGTGTCGCGCGGTGACAGGTGTGGCGTGTCGATCCGCCCGATCTCGGTTCCCCAGGGTGGATGAGGCAGGATGGTAAGGGCCGATTCATGTGCAACCAGAGGAGAGTCATGTCCGACCACGCCCACGATCGGCCCGGATTCCGCCGGGTACTGCTCAAGCTCGGCGGCGAGATGTTCGGCGGTGGCAAGGTCGGACTCGACCCGGATGTGGTGACGACGGTGGCCCAGCAGATCGCAGAGGTCGTGCGCGGGGGCGCCGAGGTCGCGGTGGTGATCGGTGGCGGCAACTTCTTTCGCGGCGCCGAACTTCAGCAGCGTGGTCTCGAACGTGCGCGGTCCGATTACATGGGCATGCTCGGCACGGTCATGAATTCCCTTGCGCTGCAGGACTTCCTGGAGAAGGAAGGCATCGATACCCGCGTGCAGACGGCGATCACGATGGGGCAGGTCGCGGAGCCTTACCTGCCGCTGCGTGCGCGCCGGCACCTCGAGAAGGGGCGCGTGGTCATCTTCGGTGCAGGCATGGGTATGCCGTACTTCTCCACCGACACCACCGCCGCGCAGCGTGCCCTCGAGATCGGCGCCGAGGTCGTCCTCATGGCGAAGGCCGTGGACGGCGTCTACTCCGACGACCCACGCACCAACCCCGATGCGGTGCTGTTCGAGGAGATCACCCATCGCGAGGTCATCGAACAGGGCCTCAAGGTCGCCGACGCGACCGCCTTCAGCCTGTGCATGGACAACGCCATGCCGATCATGGTCTTCAATCTGCTGACCAAGGGCAATATCGCTCGAGCCATCGCCGGTGAGAAGATCGGAACACTCGTACGGTCATGAACGGACAACGGAACATGGAGGAACTGCCGTGATCGATGAAGCCCTCTTCGAAGCCGAAGAGAAGATGGAGAAAGCCGTCACGGTGGCCCGGGACGATCTGGCCGGCATCCGGACCGGTCGGGCGAACCCGGGCATGTTCAACCGCATCGTCGTCGACTACTACGGTGCTCCCACGCCGATCACGCAGATCGCCAGCATCAATGTTCCCGAAGCGCGCATGGTCATCGTCAAGCCGTACGAGGCCTCGCAGCTGAACGCGATCGAGACCGCGATCCGCAACTCCGATCTCGGGGTCAACCCCTCCAACGACGGCAACATCATCCGCATCTCGGTCCCGCAGCTCACCGAGGAGCGTCGCCGCGAACTCGTCAAGCAGGCCAGAGCCAAGGGCGAGGACGCCAAGGTGGCGGTGCGCAACGTCCGCCGCAAGGCGATGGAGGAACTCGGCCGCATCCAGAAGGACGGCGAAGCCGGTGAGGACGACGTGAACCGTGCCGAGAAGGAGCTCGACAAGACGACCGCGAAGTACGTCGGTCAGATCGACGAGTTGATGAAGCACAAGGAAGCCGAACTGATGGAGGTCTGACAGTGGGCCGAGCCGACGGGTCCTCCGACCCGCAGCTTCCACTCGGTGCCGGAGCCGAC
>NZ_AJVB01000647.1:0-1770 GCF_000278445.1 Rhodococcus sp. R1101 | reverse complement strand
TGTTCGTCATCGGCGACATGATGTCGCTGAACAAGCTGCCCGGTCTGGCACAGGTGGCGATGCAGGGCGGCAAGTACGCGGCCCGGCAGATCATCGCCTCGCTCGGCGGCGCCGATCCGACGCATCGGGAACCGTTCAAGTATTTCGACAAGGGCAGTATGGCGACGATCTCGCGGTTCAGTGCGGTCGCGAAGGTCGGCAAGCTCGAGATCAGCGGGTTCCTGGGCTGGGTGGCGTGGCTGTTCATCCACCTGCTGTATCTGGTGGGGTTCTCGTCGAAGGTCTCGACGCTGCTGTCGTGGGCGCAGGCGTTCTTCTCCGCCGGCCGCAACGAGATGGCGGCCACCGAACAGCAGGTCTTCGCCCGGATGGCGATCGAGCACATGCGGGCGGAAGGCCCGAACGAGGCCTCCGAAGCAGCGGAGGAACGGTCCGCGCAGGCGTCGGCCGCGCAGGGCCGGGGTGGGGCGCAGGCCGCGGGCTGACGCTGTTCGCTCCGGCCGGGACTTCTGGTTCCGGCCGGAGCCGTCGGTCTGCGGTGTCGGGCGTGCGGGCGGTCAGTGCCCGATGCGGTCGGCGTCGGTGATGTTGGCGAGGCGCACCTGTCCCTGCGCGACGAGGCGGTCCTGCTCGTCGACGATCTCCACGCGCCACACCTGCTGGGTGCGGCCGCGGTGCACGGGGGTGCCGGTGGCGGTGAGGACACCGTCGCGGGTCGCGCGGAGGAAGTCGGTGTTGTTGTTGACCCCGACGACATTGCCCTTGTCCCCCAGCCAGGTGGCGCCGGCGACACTGGCGACGGTTTCGATCACCGCGCAGTACACACCGCCGTGCACGATGCCGTAGGGCTGGTGCTGCGCCGCGGTGATGGTCCAGCGGGCCCGCGCGAGGTCGGGGCCGAGCTCGACGAACTCGAGACCGAGGGCGGTGTTGAAACCGGTCTCGTTGGCGGTGTTGATCGACTGCACATCGTGCTGCGCCGAGGTGGAGGTGGACTGGTCGCTCATACGGGCTTTCCCTTGTTCGTGCGTGCGGTCGACCGGCCGCCGGGACAGGTGGCCGTCGAACGATGGTAGGACATGGCGGTTTTCGGAAGGTCGCGTCCGACCCCGGTGCGGTCCCCACATCGTTCGTCCGTCGACGCTGCGCCCAGTGCAGGCGATCCGCTCACGGGAAGGTCACCAGGAGCGCGTACGCGACGATCGAGTAACCGTCGGGAATCGATCCGTACCGGTGCACGGCCCTGGCCCCTTCGTACTCGACGCCGTACCAGCCCGCATCCTCGGTGGGGATCCTCCTCGTCCGTTGGATCACCGGGTGACGTTCGGCGACCAGCACTCGACCTTCGGGCCGGGTGCGGTAGACCATCCACAGGTAGCGGTCCCACACCAGATGCCCCGTCAGCACGACATCTCCGAGGGTGTCGAGCTGCGGCGGGAGCACGGTGGTGACGCCGTGACCGAGATGGGCGAGCAACTCGACGCGATCGTCGACGGTGATCTGCTCGACGCGGGCGGGAATGTCGCGCACGAGTTCGCGAATGCAGTCCGTCGCACCGGGCGTGGTCCAGTAGGTGGTCGGCCGACACACCTGCCCGGGGGTGGGTTGATCGGGCCACGGTTCGAGGTCCTCGATCATCCACAATGTGGTCACCGGTCGATCATCACACTGCCCGGTGAGACCGGCCATCCCCTGACATGCGGCGGTCCGGTCCGGCGGCTCGTGGACCCACAACCGACTGCGCTACGGCGCGCCGATGAGTTGACGGCG
>NZ_AJVB01000646.1:0-1782 GCF_000278445.1 Rhodococcus sp. R1101 | reverse complement strand
GGGGCCAGAGCACGCCAGGACATGCGACGGGTGGAACTGGAGACCATCAAACCGCTCCTTCGAAGTGCCGAAAAGTCACCCGATCATAACCGGGCGTCTCCGGCGCCCACCCGGTGGCGGACCGACACGGTTCCGGCGCTAACGCGAAGTGACGATGACGATCACTCCGGGGGCGGCGTCGCGGATACCCTCGAAGCGCGGTTGCGCGGTGACACCGAGCGACTCGGCGACGGCTGTCGCGGTCTGCTGCTCTCCGGGAGACGACCCGTAGAACACCGAGGTCTGCGGGAGCAGGCCCTCGCTGTAGTTGCCCGTTTCGCTGATGGTGTATCCCTCGTCCTCGAGGTAGGCCGCGGTCTGGGCGGCGAGGCCCGCGACCTCCGAGTTGTTGAACACGCGTATCGGAGCCGTCGCGGCCGGAGACGCGCCGGCGGCGAGCGAGGTTCCACTCGCCGCGGGCAGGGAGGGAACCGAGGACACGGCAGCGGAGGTGCTCGCGCCGGCCGGCGCCGGGGCGGACGTAGCCCCGTTCCCGGCAGCAGGCGCAGAGGGCACCGCGGCCGAGCGCGGAGAGGGCGCGGCCGGTGCGGCAGTGGTCGTGGGTGCGGCCGTGGGAGCAGGCTCGTCGTCCGAATCACCCAATGAGGCGAAACCCAGACCGGCGAACAGGATGCCCAGGGCGATCAGGACCATCGCGAACGCACGCAGAGGCGGTCCCGAGGGTGTGGGCGCGCGGCTGGGGATCTCGGGGGTTCTGCTCACGACCTCGACCATAGTTGCCCGAGCACACACAGCGCTGCCGACCGGCCGCGCGTGTCGACTTCGCCGTGTCCTCCTATGAGGTGCCCGGACTAACGGGTGTCGAAACCGAGACGGCGGGCCGCGCGGGCCTTCTGACGGCTCGCACGCAACCGCCGCAGCCGCTTGACCAGCATGGGATCGGCGGCGAGCGCCTCGGGACGATCCACCAGGGCGTTGAGCACCTGGTAGTAGCGGGTGGCGGAGAGACCGAAGAGTTCCTTGATGGCGTCCTCCTTGGCACCCGCGTACTTCCACCACTGCCGTTCGAACGCCAGGATGTCGAGATCGCGACGGCTCAGGCCGTTCGCCTCGTCGCCGGTGGGCTCCTGCGCGAGTGCGCCGTCGCCCTGCGGGGACACGAGATCGGACCGGTCGTTGCCGTGCGCTGCTGCGCCGTCCATTTCCCTCCTCGACTGACTGGATCACACCGTGACGAAGAGTCCTTGCGTCTCGGCGGAAGTCATTCAACCACGGGGTAGGGACACATACCGGTCCGAGAACGCCGTGAGTCCATCCCATTATCCTGTGTCACCATGGCCATTCTTCCGATCGTCATCGTCGGCGACCCCGTCCTGCACAATCCCACCCGGCCGGTGACCGAATCACCCGCCGAACTCGCCGAGCTGATCGCCGACATGTTCGAGACGATGGACGCGGCCAACGGCGTCGGACTCGCCGCCAACCAGGTCGGCGTCGGCAAGCGACTGTTCGTCTACGACTGCCCCGACCGCGACGGGTCCGGCTCGGTCGTCCGGCGACGCGGCGTCGTCGTCAACCCGGTCCTCGAGACCTCCGAGATCCCCGAGACCATGCCCGACCCCGAGGACGATCTCGAGGGCTGCCTGTCCGTGCCCGGCGAGAACTTCCCCACCGGACGCGCCGACTGGGCGAAGGTCACCGGCACCGACGAGAACGGTGAGCCCGTCGAGATCGAGGGTCACGGTTTCTTCGCCCGCATGCTGCAGCACGAGGTCGGGCATC
>NZ_AJVB01000645.1:0-1783 GCF_000278445.1 Rhodococcus sp. R1101 | reverse complement strand
CATGCGTTCGGCGGAGTTCCGGGAGGTCGATCTCGCGGCTGCCCGCGCGGTGCGGCACGCGGTCGAGGTGTCCTCGGCGACCCGCATCGTCTACGTGTCCGGTTTCGTCCCCGAGTGCGACCCGGAGGCGCTGTCCGAACATCTGCTCTCCCGGTGGGAGGTCGAACAGGAGCTGTCCCGGTCGAGCCGGTCGGTGATCACCCTGCGGGCCGGGATGGTGCTCGGATCCGGGTCGACGAGCTTCGAGGTGCTGGGCCAGCTCGGTGGGCGGCTGCCGGTGACGGTGGTACCGGACTGGATGAACTCGAGGGTCGAACCGGTCGCGGTCGTCGACCTGACCGCGGCGGTGGCCGGGGCGGCCGTGTCGGAGCTGTCCACGCGGTCGTTCGATGTGGGTTGCGGTGAAGTCCTCCGATATCCGGAACTGCTGCGGCTCTACGGCCGGGTCACCGGGATGCCGCGCGCGCAGGTCACCCTCTCCGGGCTGCCGGAAGCGGTGATCGGCCGGATCGGGTCGTGGCTGACGGAGGTGCCCTCCGAAACCGTTGCGGCTCTGATGGAGAGTCTGCGGCACGACATGACGGCCCGGGACTGCCGGTGGATCGGCCGCCTGGTGCCGTCCGGCTACCGGCCTGTGGGCATCGAGCGGGCGTTGCAGCGCGCGGTGCTTCCCGCCGATACGAGGATCTCGTACGGGGCTCGGGATCCGATGGGCCCACTGCCCGGCGATCCGGACTGGGCGGTCGCCGCCGCGGAGGCCCGCCGATATTCGGCGCAGGGTATCCCCCCGCGGCGCCGAGCGCGGATACGCCGGCATGACGACTGAGACCTCGGGGTCGAGTCAGGTAAGGATGTCCGTCCTGTCGCCTCTCGGGGGTCCGGTGCTAGCTTCTCGACATGTCGCTACCGAACCCGCCGTCGGCGAACGATTCCCGGGGGCAGCACGAGGGCACCGAACCGCACACCGGCGGGTTGGCGAGCAAGCTCAACTGGTTGCGGGCGGGCGTGCTCGGCGCGAACGACGGGATCGTCTCGACCGCGGGGTTGGTCGTCGGTGTGGCGGCCGCCACGACGGACGAGTCGACGATCCTCACCGCCGGGGTGGCCGGGCTGGCCGCGGGCGCGGTGTCGATGGCGCTGGGTGAATACGTGTCGGTGAGCACGCAACGCGACACCGAGCGTGCGGCGCTGCACACCGAGCGGCGCGAGCTCGCCGAGATGCCGGAGGCCGAACTCGACGAACTCGCGGGGCTGCTCGAGAGCAAGGGCTTGTCGGCGGTCACGGCGCGTGCCGCGGCCGAGGAGCTGACGGCCCGGGATCCGCTTGCCGCCCACGCGGAGGTCGAGTTGGGGATCGATCCGACCGACCTGGCGAATCCGTGGGTGGCGGCGCTGTCGTCCGCGGTGTCGTTCACCCTCGGGGCGTTGGTGCCACTGCTGATGATCGTGTCGGTGCCGGAAGCCGTGCGGATCCCGGTGACGTTCGTGGCGGTGCTGTGTGCGTTGGCCGCGACCGGATCGATCAGCGCGTGGCTCGGTCGGGCCCGGCGTGGCCGGGCGGTGCTGCGGGTGGTGCTCGGCGGGGCGCTGGCGATGGCCGTGACCTATGCGGTGGGTCAGCTGTTCGACGTGGCCCTGTGACATGGCCCTGCGGCGCGGACCGTCGCGTCGTGATCGTGCGCGGCGGGCCGGTTCACGCGCCGAGCGCGAAGGCGATCAGGAATCCTGCCGCGGTGCAGATGCCCACCCACCAGCCGCCTTCCCGATAGGCCTCGGGCATCAG
>NZ_AJVB01000644.1:0-1787 GCF_000278445.1 Rhodococcus sp. R1101 | reverse complement strand
TGATGCCGGGTGGACCGGTCACCCTCGTCCACCTCCGTCCCGCTCGATGGGCGCCGACCTTCGCAATCGTCACCTCGCCTCAGGACGCCCACGATGTCCCGGCCGGCACGAACACGGTCGTCGGGATCTACGCACTCCACCATGATCCTGCACTGTGGGACGAACCCGAGAAGTTCGATCCGGAGCGGTTTGCGCCGGGCGATCAGGAAATCGGTTGCGTCGGCAGTATCTGCCGTTCGGGGGTGGCCCACGCACCTGTATCGGCGACCGTTTCGCCATGCTCGAAGCAACACTCGGTCTTGCGAGCATCGTGCGAAAGCTCTGCGTGCAATCCCTCCACGACGAGTTTCCGGTGAAGACACCGTTCACCTCGGTCGCGGCCGAACCCGTGCCGGTGCGCGTGAAGGGCAGAGCCGTCGCTGCGTAGCCGTCCCGGCGATCCGGCGGGGGCAGTACGGCGCGACGCGGTGATCTCGACAGGGCAGGATGGCAGCCATGCAGACCACACCCCTGACCTTCGAATCCTCCGTCGTCGTTTCCGCCACCCCCGACGAGGTGTATGCCCTCGTCTCCGATGTCACCCGCACAGGTGAATGGTCTCCCGTGTGCGCGGAATGCTGGTGGGACGAAGGTCAGGGCCCCGAGGTCGGGTCCTTCTTCACCGGACGGAACGTCACCCCCGAGCGCACCTGGGAGACACGGTCGGAGGTCGTCATCGCATCTCCGGGCCGCGAGTTCGCGTGGTCGGTCGGTCCCGGCCTCGTGCGCTGGAGCTACATCATCAAGCCCGCGGACGCCGGCACGGAGCTGACGGAGACCTGGGAGTTCACCGAAGCCGGACTGACGTTCTTCCACGAGAAGTTCGGGGCGGAGGCACCTGCTCGGATCGCCGCACGGGAACAGTCCGCCCGCAGCGGAATTCCGGCGACCCTGGACGCGATCGAACGCATCCTCGAGGGCTGACCCGGGACGCTGGTCGTCCCGTCCCGTTTCCACGGTATCGCGCAGGTGGGGGCTTGCCGCAACCCCCACCCCGGGGCTCATACTGCCCGTCCGATGTCGTGGAGAGGGGTGGACATGCACGAGGTAGCAGTGGTCGGTTGCGGGCCGACGGGAATGATGCTGGCGGGGGAGTTGCGCCTGGCCGGAGCGGACGTCGTCGTACTCGAACGTCGCACATCGCAGGAACTCGCAGGGTCACGGGGTGGCGGTATCCATGCCCGCACGATCGAACTGCTCGATCAACGAGGGATCGCCGAGCGCTTTCTCTCCGAGGGGCGAACGGTGAACACCGCGACCTTCGGGGGCACCCGGCTCGATGTGGGGCGCCTACCCACCCGCCACCCGTACACGCTGGCGTTGTTCCAGAACCACGTCGAACGGCTGTTGCTGCAGTGGGTCGAGGAACTCGGAGTGCGGATCCGACGGGACTCGGAGGTCGTCGGCGTCGATGCGGACGAGGGGAGCGTCCACCTTCGGCTCACATCAGGGGAGTCGGTGCAGGCTCGGTACGTGGTGGGCGCCGACGGCGGTCGCAGTGTCGTGCGCCGCGAGGCCGGGATCGGACTCGAAGGGCCCGATGCGACACGGAGCAGCCTGATCGCCGAAGTGCGGGTCACCGAGGAACTCCCCACCGACGCCACGATCGATGAACGCGGCGTCCACGGGCTGTATCCGATGGGAGAGGGCCGCGCGCGGGTGGTGGTGACCGAGGCCGAACTGGGCCCGGCCGCAGCGCCGACGCTGGACGACCTGCGACGAGAGTTGATCCACGTGTTCGGTACCGA
>NZ_AJVB01000643.1:0-1795 GCF_000278445.1 Rhodococcus sp. R1101 | reverse complement strand
CACGTTGCTCATCGCCGAGCGCGTGCAGTCCTACGACGAGGTATGGGCCCACCGCGACCGGATGCCCGTCTTCCCGGTGCCGGAAGGGGAGACACAGGCGAGCTGGCTGCACAAGGAGGTCATGCGCGGCCTCGACCGGCGCTTCCCGGCCGGCCCGCCCCGCGAGTACGTCGAGCGCGCCGAGTACGAGATCACGGTCATCAACCAGATGGGCTTTCCGGCGTACTTCCTCGTCGTCGGCGACCTGATCAACCACGCCCGCGAGGTCGGTATCCGCGTCGGACCCGGTCGTGGTTCGGCCGCCGGTTCGCTCGTCGCCTACGCGATGGGCATCACGAACATCGACCCGATCCCGCACGGTCTGCTGTTCGAGCGGTTCCTCAACCCCGAACGTGTGTCGATGCCCGATATCGATATCGACTTCGACGATCGTCGCCGCGGGGAGATGGTGCGGTACGCCACCGAGCGGTGGGGCAACGACAAGGTCGCCCAGGTCATCACGTTCGGCACCATCAAGACCAAGGCCGCGATCAAGGACTCCGCGCGGGTGCAGTTCGGTCAGCCCGGTTTCGCGATCGCCGATCAGATCACCAAGGCGCTGCCGCCGCCGATCATGGCCAAGGACATTCCGGTCTCGGGCATCACCGATCCGAGTCACGAGCGGTACAAGGAGGCCGCCGAGGTCCGCCAGCTGATCGAGTCCAACCCGGACATCAAGAAGATCTACGACACCGCGCTCGGCCTCGAGGGCCTGATCCGCAATGCGGGCGTGCATGCGTGCGCGGTGATCATGTCGTCCGAGCCGCTCATGGACGCGATCCCGCTGTGGAAGCGCGCGCAGGACGGCGCGATCATCACCGGCTGGGACTATCCGTCCTGCGAGGCCATCGGCCTGCTGAAGATGGACTTCCTCGGTCTGCGCAATCTCACCGTCATCGGCGACGCGATCGAGAACATCAAGGTCAATCGCGGGATCGATCTCGACCTCGACACCCTGCCGCTGGAGGATCCGGCGACCTACGAACTGCTCGCGCGCGGCGACACGCTCGGCGTGTTCCAGCTCGACGGCAGCGCCATGCGCGACCTGCTGCGCCGCATGCAGCCCACCGGCTTCGAGGACATCGTCGCCGTGCTCGCGCTGTACCGCCCCGGCCCGATGGGCATGAACGCGCACAACGACTACGCCGACCGGAAGAACGGGCGGCAAGAGGTCAAGCCGATTCATCCCGAACTCGAGGAACCGCTGAAGGACATCCTCGCCGACACCTACGGCCTGATCGTCTACCAGGAGCAGATCATGCAGATCGCTCAGAAGGTGGCCGGGTACTCCCTCGGGCAGGCCGACCTGCTGCGTCGCGCGATGGGCAAGAAGAAGAAGGAGATCCTCGACGAGGCCTACGACGGCTTCGCGCAGGGCATGAAGGACAACGGCTTCTCGCAGGCGGCGATCACGGCGCTGTGGGACACCGTTCTGCCCTTCGCCGGTTACGCGTTCAACAAGTCGCACGCCGCCGGCTACGGCCTCGTGTCGTTCTGGACCGCCTACCTCAAGGCGAACTATCCGGCCGAGTACATGGCCGGACTGCTCACCTCCGTCGGCGACGACAAGGACAAGGCCGCGGTCTACCTGTCCGACTGCCGCAAGATGGGCATCACCGTACTGCCCCCGGACGTCAACGAGTCGCACACCAACTTCATGTCGGTGGGTGAGGACATCCGGTTCGGCCTCGGCGCGGTCCGCAACGTGGGTGCCAACGTGGTCGCCTCGATCATCAAGGGACGGGAGGAGAAAGGC
>NZ_AJVB01000642.1:0-1798 GCF_000278445.1 Rhodococcus sp. R1101 | reverse complement strand
ACGTCAGCTCGATCAAGGAGCTGTGCCGGCGCTGGTATCCGCGCATCTACTTCGGCCAGCCGGAGAAGGGACTGTCGCACCGGGCGCTCGCCGACATCAAGGAGTCGATCCGCGAACTGCGCTACTACCGGCGCACGGCGTTCGTGGCGCCTCCCGGCCCCACCCCGGCCGACCTCGCAGCCGTCGTGAAGGACCTGGGACCGGCCTGACCAGCCGATTCGTCTTTTCCGTCATCGTCAGGCTAGTATCTGTACCGCAGGCGCAAGCGGCCGAGAGGTTGCCGGCGGATGCGATGGTGAGTGTAGTTCAGTTGGTAGAGCACCAGGTTGTGATCCTGGCTGTCGCGGGTTCGAGTCCCGTCACTCACCCCGAAGAAACCCCCGATCGGATTCCCGATCGGGGGTTTTCTCGTCCACGACGGATCTTCACGCGCCGAACCGGGGTTCGCCGACGCTACAACGCGCGCACGGCCCGGTTCGGGGCGTGAGGCGGGTCTATTCGAACGAGCGGGCCACGAACACGTCGACCTCGGGCAGCGAACGCTCGACCGTCGTGTAGTGCCCGGCCATGTAGACGCGATAGTCGACGTCCGCTCCTGCGGCCTTCATGTCGGCGGCGAGGGCGGCAGAAAGCGGCAGCGGGACCACCACGTCGTGGACGCCGTGGGCGAGGAACACCGGCCGGTCGTATCCGTTCGCCGGAGCGGCGAGATAGTCGGCGAGCAGCGCCGCCATGGGCTCCTCGGCCAACGGACGCGCGAGCAGCTCACCGACCCGGATGCCGCGCACCGACTCCTCGAGATCGTCGTAACACAGCTCTTCGGCCCGGTCGACGACCTCCCGGCCGACAGGAGTCAGGAAGCTGTCGACGTCGATCTCGGGGTAGGCATCGCGCAGCCCCGCGAAGATGTAGCCGCTGAAACCGACCAGACCCGCCAGCCCGGGATCCGGGAAACCCGGCACGCCGATCGTGAACGCCCGCTCGAGATTCGCCGGGGCGCCCGTGGCGACCGTTCCGCGGAAGTCGAGTTCGGGTGCCCGGAAGGTCGCGATCGTGGCGGTGTGCAGCGCCGCGTGCCCTCCTTGCGACTGGCCCATCACGAGCCACCGCTCGGACAGCGGCGCCCCGCCCGCGCGGGCCGCCCGGACGATGTCGACGATACTGTTCGCGGCACTGGGGCCGTCGAGATAACGATGGAGACCTTCGGAGCCGAGACCGGGGAAGTCGGCAGAGACGATCGCGTAACCGGAGTCGAGCCAGTGCCGCAGATAGGTGCGTTCCAGATCGGATCGCGGCGTGCGGGTCGTAAGTGCGCAGTCGTCGCCCACGCCGGTCGTGCCGTGTGCCCACGCGATGACGGGCCAGCCCCCTTCGGGGGCGTCACCTTCGGGCAGGAACAACGCCCCGGTGGCGACGGTCGGCTCTCCCGACCGCCACTCGGTGCGGTATTCGAGCTTCGTCGCGGTGCCCGCGCCTGGCAGCGACACCTCCTCGGGCAGCGGCTGCTGTGAGACGACGGCACCGGGCGTCGAAGCGGTCGACGACGCGACGGGAGCCGCCGCAGCCCCCGTCGGCGTCAGCGATGCGAGCAGTACGGCACCGCAGAATGCGGTGCGCAACGGTCGCCTCCGAACGGCCATCGATCCCCTCTGATCCGTCACGCCGCAGCGTTACCGGCCTTCCATGTGGACCACGGAATGTTCCAGTCACCGAGTCCGTCCGTCCCCGGGAGAACACCGCCGACCGTGTTACGGACCACGACGATGTCGCCGCGCTTGGTGTTGTCGAAGATCCATTT
>NZ_AJVB01000641.1:0-1801 GCF_000278445.1 Rhodococcus sp. R1101 | reverse complement strand
GCTCGGGATGCAGGATCGCGACGAGATCCGCCAGGATCAGATCGGGACGCAGTACGCCGCGCTCGTAGAAGTCGTTGCCGCCGTTCGGTCCGAGTGCCTTGTTCGCGTTCCAGACCCGGCCGGTGTCGACCGCGGCGAGCGATCCGTAGCGTTCGTCGTCGGCGAGGGCATCACCGATGGAGGTCCAGTTGTTGTCGACCACGAGCCAGGTCGGAGCGTCGGCGGCCTGCGCGACCACGGTTTCGAAGTCGAGGGGAAGCGAGCCGGTGGTCGTTACGTCCTGCCACGGCCAGCGGGCACCGGCATCGCTGAACAACCGGCCCATGTAACTGCCGCCGGAGGACATGTACCAGGTGCCCTGCGACATCCCGCCGAGCAGCACGGGCACGGTCTCGGCGCCCGCGGCCTTCGCCGCGACGTCGAGATACCGGTCGCGGATACCGTCGTAGACCTCGGCGGCCCGGGCCTCCTTGCCGGTCAGTGCAGCCACGACCTTGATCCACTCGGCCCGCCCCAACGGCGATGCCTCGAGCCATTCGGCGTTGGCGACCACGCCGATCCCGGCCTCGCGCAGCTGCGTGTAGGCGGGGTCGTCGGTGCCGCCGGTCATCACCACGTCGGGCGCGGCCAGCACGACGGCTTCGGTGTCGATCGTGCCGCCCGCCGCGTATTCGGCGATGTCACCGGACTCGATGCGTTCGATCACGGTGGTGTCGGAGACATACGAACTGTTCGAGACGCCGGTGAGCACATCGAGCTCGTCGAGCGCGGTCACCAGTGGCAGATGGGTGGTCGAGCCGGAGTACAGGCTCGTGATCGGCACCTGGATCTGCTGGGCCGTGGCCAGATCGCCCGACAGCTCCGGGGCAGGTGCACCGCACTTGACCAGCACGTACGACTCAGACTGTGCACCCGTGAACGGCTCGTCGACGGTAAGCACCTGGTAGCTCTTCTCGTAGGTGATCGAGAAGTTCTCGGCGTCGACGATCTCGGACTTGTCGGGAAAATAGTCGACCGAGGGGTCGAAGTCGGTGATACACCCGTCCGAGGCAGCGTTCTCGGTGTCGGATGTGGCCGGCGAACACCCGGCGAGCAGAAGACTTGCGGAGGTCAGCGCGACAAGGAGCGTCGGAAAGGCTGCGCGTACACGCATGGCGATTACACCCTCTCTCGGGGAAGTCCGCCCCGGGCAAGGAGGTACGGCGACGTGAGTATCTGGCTCCCGGAGATCGCTCTACCGGTCACAGTGGCGGGACCGCGCCGGAATCACACCGGCTTCCTCGTGCGTCGTCGCAATGACGGTGCCGAAATTAGCACACGGCACGAAAAGTTCTCACGGGCCGGTCGTCCGCACCTTCGTCCACCGCTGCGTGTCGGGGTCGAAGGAGACGAGTCCCGTCCGCTCGAATTCGTCGAGCCATCCCCGCATCGGCCACCAGCCCCAACGCTGCTGGAACAGTGTGGCATTGACGAGAATGTCGTCGAGATGCTCGACCGGCGGATTCGACACCGGGTGGTGCTGGTGGAAGGCGTGGGCGCCCCCGACCCATGCCATGGGGACTCCGGCGCGCGCGGCCTTCTGACCGAAATCGGTGTCCTCCCCGCCGTACCCCCGGTACGCGGTGCAGAAGCCGCCGATGCGGTCCCATACGAGTGACCGGGCTGCGAACGAGAGCGACCAGAACATCTCGTGTGCGTCGTTCAGCACGATCTCGTCGTCGGGTGGAAACGGGCGGGCCGGGTGCGGATCGACGGAGTCGCCGAGCCGGGCGAGGTCGTAGCCGCCGGGTCCCGGCTCGGG
>NZ_AJVB01000640.1:0-1802 GCF_000278445.1 Rhodococcus sp. R1101 | reverse complement strand
CCTCCGACGCGTCCGCCGAGGTAATGCTCGCGCTCGACGACGTCCACGCTCACGCCCCGTTCCGCCAGGCCGGTCGCGGCCGCGAGTCCGGCGATACCGGCTCCGACGACAACTACGTGCGGGCGTGCCGGAAGCAGAGCGGCGTCGGGTAGACCCGGTGGTGCCCGGTGCCGGATACGCCGCGGATCGGCATGAGTGCGGGGCGTCATCGCGATTCTGGTGTCCGTTCCCGGTCGGCGCGCCGATGACGGCGTTGCTCCCATGCGAGCAGTACTGCAGTGACCAATGCGAAGCCGAACAGGAAGTCCTCGATCGGGATATCGAGCGGGAAGCGAACACCACTGATGTGGCGGTCGTTGTAGATCACGATCGGGGCGTGGAGCTTGGTGAGCCAGCCGTCCACCGGAATCTGGAAGCCGAGCACGATGGTCATGCTCAGCCAGTAGGCGGGCCGTCGGAACAGGCCGGTACGCAGGACCACCGTCTCGGCGAGACATACAGCCAGGACCGCGATCGCTGCAGGCAGCGTGTATCCGAGACCGGTCATGACCGTTGCCGCCCGGTTCGCCGTCGACCTTGCGGTAACCGGTCCAACAGAAATTCGACGGCGCCGTAGGTGAGCAGTCCACACAACGGAATCACGACGAAGAACAAGACTTCCTCGACCGGGAGGTGTCCCGGTAGTTCCATCCCGGTGACGTAGCGCGGATTGAAGCTCCAGACCCCGGCAGTAACGGCCAGCACATCCCAGGCCAGAAAGATGAGTGCCACCGGCGCGACAGCTCGGACGACGCGGGCCGGCTGCCGGTAGACCCGGGCGCCCCACTCGAGGGGAGCGGTCACGATCAAGCAGGCCGCCAAGACGAACACGTAATGCCAGGAATCCATCTCACGCTCCGCTCAGGGTGAAGGAGTCGATGCAGCTCGCGTCCAGCAGGGGCATCTCGGCCGACCGGCGGACTCCTGATCGCCGGGAGCGTCGCAACCGAGCACGGTTCGGACCATGATTTCAGCGCTACTCCGTCATTCTGCGGACGCGTGTCGACAACGCATCCGCGAATACAGCCAATCACGACCTCGGTCCGGTCATGCCCGAATGGCGCAGAAAAGCACGGGAGAGACACCGCAGTCGATCGATGAGTAGATATCGGTGGCCCCGTCGATCAGCGACGATCGCCGGCGCGCGATCCGCCGAACGTCCGGTCAGGCCACGCAAGGAGCCCGGCGTGCCTGTCGGTCTGCGCGCCGTCGAGGTGGGGATTCTACCGAGCCGCGTCCGCTGTTCGCCGTCCGATCGAGTGCGTCGGTCACGAGGGCTACACCGATGCCGAACATCCACACGTCCTTGGCCACGGCGGTGCCGTCCTGGGTGGGTCGGATCGAGCCGTGCTCGTGCATGCCGGGAGTCTTCCAGTACATGGTCAGTAATCCACCACTGAAGGCTGCGAGTGCGGCCCCAGCAAGCGCGGAGGGCACGAACGGTGCGAGCAGTGCCAGGCCGAGGGTCGTTTCGGCTGCGGCGACCGTCTTGCCGAAAGTCTCCGGACGCATCGTGCGTACAGCGGGAACAGCGTTGGCGGCCATGCCCTGTAACCCGGCGGCAGCTTCGGAAGAAAGTGCTCGCTTACCGAGGCCCGAGTTGAGAATGAACGCGCCGGTTGTCAGACGCAGGGGAAGATGACTTACTCTCACGGCTTTTCTCCTCTGTGCGCAAGGTCGAACCTCGGTTCGAGCATCGGAGTACTTCGATCATCCCGCGGTCGGCCGACCGACGCCACCTGTGACGTACCGCGAGTCGGCGA
>NZ_AJVB01000639.1:0-1802 GCF_000278445.1 Rhodococcus sp. R1101 | reverse complement strand
GGCGATACCGCCCCCGCGCTCGCAGGCCCGGCGGGCGATGCGTTCACCGAGCGGATGATTCGACAACGAGACCGCGTCGCGCGCCGCGGTGACGAGCAGTTCGGTGTCGGGAGGGCGATCGCTGCCCATGTAGAGCTCCGCGAGGCGGATGCGTTCCGCAGCGGTACTCGTCCCGCGTTGCTGGAGCTCGTCGACGAGCCGCCCGCGGAGCCTGCG
Organism: Rhodococcus sp. R1101; assembly: GCF_000278445.1. Lineage (NCBI taxonomy): Bacteria > Bacillati > Actinomycetota > Actinomycetes > Mycobacteriales > Nocardiaceae > Rhodococcus > Rhodococcus sp. R1101. Next base: position 1,586 of record NZ_AJVB01000639.1, on the reverse strand, counting down.
GGCCGATGCGGTGCCCATGCGTCCCCGCACGACCTCGCCGAGCAGGGGATGACTGAATCGCACGTCGAGCCGGGAGCCGTCGGGTTCGATGCGGATCAGGTCGCGCATCTCGGCCGCGTCCACGGCGTCCTCGCCGGCGATGCGAAGCAGAATGTCGAGGTCGAGCGGCTCGCACAAGGCGAGCGGTCCGAGAGCGGTACGGACCTCCCGGCCGGCGCGATCGAGGCGCGATTCCAGCAGTTCGGTGAGCCCGGGTGTTGCGGCGGTCTGCCCGCGGAGCTGCCACACCCCGGACACCTGCACCAGATGTCCCGCATCGAGGGCACCTTCGACGAGATGCCGGAGGAACAGCGCATTGCCGCCGGACATCTCCCACATGACGTCGGCGCTCAGTTCCTCGAGTTGCCCGTCGAGGACGGACCGGACGAGACGGATGCTTTCTTCTTTGGTGAACGGACGCAATTCGATGCGCCGCAGGTAGTCGTCCTTCCACAGCGAGGTGACGGCGTCGGGGACGGGTTCGCCGGAGCGGATCGTCGCGATGATCCGCACCGTGTGTTCGATCGCGAGCTGCTGGAGCAAGGTGGCCGAAAGCTGGTCGAGTAGATGCGCGTCGTCGACACCGAGCACGATGTCTCCCTGCCGCAGGAGAGACCGTCGAGCGGATCCGACCAATGCGACGGCGTCGCGGGTCGTGGACGGATCGACGAGCGGGGCGAACGCACCGAGTGGAATGCTGCGTGCCGACTCGGTGCCCGCCACCCACTGCACGGGCGAACCGAGGGAATCGGCGACGAGGTGCGCGAGCGTGGTCTTGCCGACCCCGGCGGCGCCGATCAGGATGGCGCCCTGACCGTCTCCGGTCAGCTGGGATCGGATCGTATCGAATTCGTCGGGACGATCGACCAACTGCCAATTGATGGCCACGGTAACTCAGTATAAGGAGGCCGGGAGCGTAAAAATATGGTTCGAGCAGTGCGAATACAGCTCACTATTCGGGAATATCGGAAATTGTGGTCGGTTCCACGCGGTCGATTCCGTTCTTGCGGTGCCTGAATTCGCTCGACGCGTTGTAGACGCGGAGTTTCAGCCGATTGATCGAGCCCAGCGGACGATGATCTGCGAGACCGGTCCACGAATTGAACGATACGACGTCTTCGGCGTAGGTGCGCAGCGCCGTGCTGCTGGTGCCCTGTCGGGGAATCCGAATTCGGGCCACCGGAACATGCCGTGACTCGCTCGTGGCCCACTGCACGGTGGCATCCTCGATCGGCATCTTCTCGGTGTCGGTGCAGAGCTGGACGCGCACCTCGTAGTCGGCACTGGTGTGCGCGAAGAACTGCTCGACGGACAGGCGATGCGCGTCGTCGCCGGCGCTGCGAGGAATGCGTTGTCCGGTGAGGCTCTTGACCGAATCGGAGAGGGGAGTGATGCAGATTTTGGCGACGTGGTCGCCGTAACGAAGCGCCGCCGCCGAATGATAGGTCTCACCGAGGACGTGATCGTTCGGTCGCGCAAACAATTGCACATCGTTCGGGAGGGTGAGGTGCAGTGGCGTGAAGATCCGCGAAAGCGCCTCGGGCGAG
>NZ_AJVB01000638.1:0-1804 GCF_000278445.1 Rhodococcus sp. R1101 | reverse complement strand
GCGTTCTTGGCGGCGGGCGATTGGGTGTGGATCACGATCGGCTCGACGTCCTCGAACGCGGACCGGTACTCCTCGATGCTCGCCCCGTACTCGACACCCGCACCGCCGCTCCGGTCACCGGTACCCGCAGAAGTGGATTCCGCGCACGCCGACAGGACCGTTGCACATATCGTGAGTCCGGCGACCGCACCCACGACGGATCGAGTTCTCATAGGGTTACACCTCGTTCTCTTCTCCGGCCGGCAGTCATGCCGACGCCGGGATCTTTCGGGACCCGGACGGCTCCCGCAGTCCCAGGTTCTCGAGTTCGGGCAGCACCCGCGACTCGAACAGTTCCAGGCTGCGCCAGCCGATCTCGGGAAGCATCCCGCCCATCAGCGGCTGGAACATCAGTTCCGTGTCGTTTCCGCGCTCCCGCGCATATTCGACGCACTGCTCCGGGGTGAGAACGACGAACTGCGGTTGCTTCTTCAGCTCCGCAATGTTCTCGACGAAGGTGTACCCGGTAGTACCCGTTCCGCGTTCCTTCGCCCACTGCGCATTCATGTTCGTCGTGTACATCAGGTGCGGTGCGAGCAGTTCCCAGTCGCGATCGGGATCGTCCGTCACGTGCAGGAACAAAGGCCCGGCCGGGGCGGGGCGCGGCGGGATCGGCAGCCCCAGGCGCGTGCGCTCCGCCTCGTACAACTCGTACAGCCGTTCCTTCTCGGAACCGGCCGGCATGTAGTTGTCGCCGAGCCTGGCCGCCCGCGCGGCGGAGGCGTCCGCCGACCCGCCGATGTAGATCGGCGGACGGTTCGGTCCCACGGGGGTGGGCCGCACCCGCACGGTCGTGCCGCGGAACTCGAACGGTTCCCCGGTCCATGCCTTGTCCAGCACCTCGACGATCTCTTCGAGGATCCGGACGCGCTTCTTCATCGGCACACCGAACATCTCGAATTCGTCCGGACGGTATCCGATACCCATCGTCATCTCGACCCGTCCACCTCCACCGATCAGGTCGAGTGTCGCAAGATCCTCCGCGAGTCGCAGCGGGTGGTGCAGCACGGCGACGAGCGCCGAGAAGTGCACGTGGATCCGCTCGGTGCGGCCGAGCATCGCGGCACCGAGAATCATCGGCGACGCGCAGTAGCCGTCCTCGGCGCCGTGATGCTCGGCGATGTAGGCGGTTTCGAAGCCGAGCGCGTCGGCCCATCCCACCTGTTCGACCGCTGCCCGGTAGAGCTCCACAGGCGCGGCACCGATCGACGGGGCGCGCATGTCGTAACGCAGTGAAAGTCTCATCGTCGTACACCTTCTCGTGAGTTCTGGCCCGGTGCGATCGTGAACGTCGGGAGGACGTGGGTGTCGAAGACGGTCGGCGAGAGGATCACACGATCACCGATCGACGGGGCAGCGGCTCCGTCACCGACGAGGTTCGTGACCAGACGCACACCCGGCGCATCGTCGAACTCGACGAGCACCACGATGTAGGGCGGATCGGACCCCTTCGGCAGGAATGCGCGCTCGACCCGCGTGAAGGAGAAGATCACGCCCTCTGCTCGCACCGGTTGCCATACGAAGTCCTCGTCGTGACCGCACCGGCAACCGGGACCCGGGTACCAGTGCCACCGCCCGCACTCGCGGCAACGCGGGAAGACGAGTTCGTCTCGCCCCAGAGCGGACCAGAACGGCTGCAGCTGCGGAACATCTTGCGGAGGAGGGAAGTTGGGCACACCCACCATGTCCACTGTTTCGGTCACGTGATCACCGGTCCTCGGTCAGGATCAACGTCGTGTGTTCGCCACCTGCGAGGGCCGCGACC
>NZ_AJVB01000637.1:0-1806 GCF_000278445.1 Rhodococcus sp. R1101 | reverse complement strand
GGCTCCCGCACTTAGGAGACTGCCCACTCCCCTTCCTTTGCTACGCGACCGGACTTCCGGATCCACCAGCGAGTACGTCCTTGCCAGCCCCATTCCGGGCGGCGGGCCTCTCGCGCGTTGCGTGACGCTTCGCCTCCCTCTTGACGTTGACACATCCCGCCGTTCTGAGGTCCGGTTTACCGCGGTAAACCGGACCTCAGAACGGCGGGATGTCGCGAGGTGCTCGAGCAGAGCGGCGGATTCTTGTTGTACGTACACACGAGTTACCGGAGCGTCGACGCCCCCAAGCACCGCAGGCATCGAGGGGTCGCCTTCATAGCAACCCACTCCCCTTCCACCGGTGCGCGATCGGTACCCGGGACTCTCGGACCCTTGCTGCGGCGCCGTCCGATCATCGGCGTGGCCGGCATCGACGCGATGCTGCCGTATCCGCTCCCCCATTACGTGGATCCATACAACATTGCTGCGGTTTACCGCGGTAAACCAGGGTCGAACGAATCGCGACTTCGGGATAGGCGTATGTATCGCCCTACTCACGATCCGCGCTGCGGATCATGCCGAATGTCGCTCCTTCGAGTCCAGTATGAGCAGGCGCGGTTTACCGCGGTAAACCGCGCCGCCGTCTGTACCTGCTGAGAACCTCTCCGGACCGCCGACCATACACCGGCGATAACGAGAGAGATCCGTCGATGGTTTACCGCGGTAAACCATCGACGGGCAGAACGACATACAGACACAACCGTTCATGGACGACTCCGAACCCACCATGTGCTGGATACACCGTCCCCAGGCGTGTGTCTGTATCTCAACGCTGCTTCCGGCCACTGAGTGCACCATCTCCGCCCACGATGCCCTCTCTTTGCGAGGACAGTCTTTCGCTACAGCGAACGCGTGTCCGGACGGACTGTTCTTATACTCGGTCCGAACGAGACCCCCGCCCGGAGTCCGACTCGCTGTTTACCGCGGTAAACAGCAGCCGATGCACCACAGAATAAGATGCCGAACAGACCTTCTCGGTACGGGCCGTCCACGTGAGGTGTACTCGGAATACCGAGACGGTGGGATCCCTCACCGGATTGATCGGTTTACCGCGGTAAACCAGCAGTCGCAAGGAAGCCCGAGCCCGGTACCTCCTGATCGACAGGACCACTCCGTGCAGCAACGGGCGGCTCGAGCAACTCCGTAGTGTCGAGGTTTACCGCGGTAAACCGACGGATACGCGCAGACCGGGGGAGCCTCGGCCGAAGGCCGACCTACGGTGCGTGGGCTCTGATTGTTCGCGGCTCAGTGGCCGAAGCGGAACAGTGGACACAGCCCTACGGCGGTTTACCGCGGTAAACCAGCAGTCGAAAGGAAGCCCGGGGCCGGTACCTCCTGATCGAGAGGGCCACTACCGTGCAGCAACCGGAAGCGTGAACCACTCCATCGTGTCGCGGTTTACCGCGGTAAACAAGCGATAGACGACGTGGGATGATTCGGTGCAGCGGTAGGGCGATGCTGAGGGCCTGTAGTTCGTGTGGTTTACCGCGGTAAACCGTCTCTGTCGGCTCTCTGTGGGCACAGCCTGCGCTGCGTGACGCGCGCGCCTACCGACTCTCAATTCTGCTGGCCGAGTCACCGTACGACTTTGTGATGCCGACTACGAGCCGGAGACCTTCGAACGTTTCCCCTGCAGCAGCTCACGGATTCGTGTCATAGCGCTCTGTCGTGTCCCCGCAGAGGCGGTCTGGGCATCTCGGTGAGCGAGCACACGGGCTGTTGCGCGACGTTCGGCATCACGGAGGTGTTTCGCGGCCTCCGCTCGTT
>NZ_AJVB01000636.1:0-1808 GCF_000278445.1 Rhodococcus sp. R1101 | reverse complement strand
GACGGTGCCGGAGGCAGCAGGCAGGTCGAAGCGCTCGATGAACGATTGCGCGAGCGGGCCGAGTCCGCGGTGCGAGACCACCACGCCCTTGGGCCGGCCGGTGGATCCCGAGGTGTAGACGACGTAGGCGGTGTTGTCGAGGCGCAGCGGTCGCACCCGATCGGCATCGGTGATCGGGCGGGTGTCGCCCTCGACGGTGAAGGCGATCGGCTCGATCCCGTCGGGCAACGCGACCTCGCCGTCGACGATCGCGTACCGCGCGCCGGATGCGCCGAGCAACTGGGCGATCCGAGCGGCGGGCTGGCCGGGATCGACGGGCACGAAGGCCGCGCCGCTCAGCGCGACGGCCGCGGCGGCGAGCACCGAGCGCGTCGACCGCGGGAGCACGACGGCCACACGATCTTCCGTCCCGATACCCCGCTCGACGAACGTCCACGCGAGCGGGCGTGCCGCCGTGCGGATCTCGACGGCCTGCCCCCCGGGTTCGGTCACGCAGGCCGGGGACCGGTCGATGATCTCGGCGAAGGTCGCTTCCGGGCCGGGTTCGGCAACCTCGACAGCCGGGGCGCCGAGGTCGAGGTCGCCCACGGGCAGCGACGGATGCTGCGCGACCTGCTCGAGCACTCCGCTGAGGCGGGTCACCCAGCGGGCGATGGTGTCGTCGTCGAACAGTTTCGTGTCGTAGACGAGGCGGCCGGTGAGCGATCCGTCGCGCAGTTCGCGCAGCGAGATCTCGACGTCGAATCGTGCCTGCGCCGAGGCGATCTCCTGCGGCCGTACCGTGAGCCCGGGCAGTTCGAGGTCGGGCACGTCCACGTTGTCGTAGGCGAGCATCACGTGGAAGGGCGAGAAGCCCAGGGCATCGACGACGTAGTCGAACGGCACGGTGGCGTGTGCGAAGGCGTCGAGGTCGGTGTCGCGGCTCTGCGCGAGCAGCGCCGTGAACGGCTGCGCCGGGTCGACGTTCGTCCGCAGGGTGACGGTGCCGACGAACATGCCGACGAGCGCGTCGAGGTCGGGGTGGTCGCGACCTGCCGTTCCGGTGCCGATGGCGATGTCGTGCCCGGAGGTCCAGGCGGCGAGCCACACGGCGACGGCGGCGTGCACGGCCATGAAGGTGGTGGCGTCGTGTGCGGCGGCGACGGCCCGCAGTGCCGCGACCTGTTCGGCCGGCACCGTGAAGTCCACGGCCGCAGCGGGGCCGAAGCCGCCGTTGCGGGGACGGTCGGTGGGCAGCGGCGCCGCGTCGGCGAGCCCGTCGAGTGTGCGTGTCCAGTAGTCGATCTCGCGACCGGCACGGGTGTCGGATGCCGCCGGATCGCCGAGGCGGTCGAGATGCCACCGCGCGTAGTGCCGGTAGTGCAGCGGCAGCGGCGTCCACGCGGGCGCCTCCCCCGCCGTGCGGGCGAGATAGGCGGTGGCGACGTCGAGGGTGAGCGGCACGAACGACGCACCGTCGAGCGCGATGTGGTGGGCGACGACGGCGAGCACATGCTTGTCGTGGGCGAGTCGCAGCAGACGGATGCGGAACGGGATCTGCGCGGTGAGATCGAACGGTTCGGCGGCCCACTCGGTGATGAGCGCTTCGACGTCCCCCTCGGCGTCTTCGGGTTCGAGGGCGAGTCCGGCGACGGCACGATCGAGCGGCAGCACGTCCTGTACCGGGCCGTCGACGTCGAGGCGGAACAGCGTGCGGAGGGTTTCGTGCCGGTCGAGGACGTCCACCACCGCGGACTGCAGCGCCGGCAGGTCGAGGGCGCCGTCGAGGTGCAGTGCGAACGGCAGGTGGTAGGCAGCCGGGTCGCCGT
>NZ_AJVB01000635.1:0-1818 GCF_000278445.1 Rhodococcus sp. R1101 | reverse complement strand
CACCGAGGACGTCGAGCAGCACCATCTGGTCGAGCATCTGCTGAGGCGAGTCGCTCACCATCACGGCGAAGAGCCGGTTGGTGCGCGCGCCGCGGTAGTTGGCCCGCGCGAGCTTGTCGACGGTGGGCTTGAAGCGGGCGATGTCGGCGCGAGCGCCGGCCAGGGCCTCGTCGGCCTGGGCAGCGCGAGTATCGGCCTCCCGCTGCGCCGCGACCTTCGCTTCGAGATCCGCACCCGCGGCGTGCAACGCTTCGGTGGCCTGCTCGCTGCGACGCGACAGATCGGCGAGGTGGTCGAGTCGCGCGGCGGGGGTCTCCCCCGGTGGTTGCGCCGCCGCCGGCGCGAGTGTGAAACCGAGGACCATCATCACGAGGGCCACGACGAGCGCCGGGCGGCGCGCGGCCCGTACTCCCGGCCTGCCCTGCGCTCTCGGCCTGCCCTGCACTCGCACGAGGTGCTTCGTCCTGTCGGAAACCACGAGGGCTCGAATCCTTTCCCGGGCGTCCTTGATCATCCGCAACTGCCGATCGAAGGTCTCGATCAGGTTACGGAATCGCATAGGTTTGTGTCTACCTGCGAGTAGCCATCACGCGCGGCGACTTTGTATGCAAGCGGACGGACATGGCTACGGGCCGCACATGCAGACATCCGAGAAGGGTGGGTCCGGTTGGTACCGGACCCACCCTTCTCGGAGATGATGCGTCGGAGCGGAGGCGGGAAACGCCGTCCGATCGGAGGCGACGTGCCGTCAGAAGCGACGCGCTCCGTCGACGGGCATCGAGTTCAGCGGCGCGATCTTCACCGGCTGGCTGGAGGTGGAGGCGTGCACGATGTTGCCGCCGCCGATGTAGATGCCGGTGTGGCTGCCGCCGTAGAACGACACGACGTCCCCGGGCTGGAGAGCCGCGACATCGATGGGGGTACCGGCGGAAGCCTGCTCGTAGCTGGTGCGCGGGACGCTGAGACCGGCCTGCTTGAAGGCCCACTGCACGAGACCCGAGCAGTCGAAGGAGCTCGGTCCGGCAGCGCCGTAGACGTAGGGGGCGCCGATCTTCGACTGCGCAGCGTCGGCAGCACGCTGTCCGACGGAGCCGAGGGGAGCGGTGAAGGCAGCGGCCTGAGGCGCGGGCGCACCCTCGGCGGCCGGCGGAACGAGGTTGGCGATCTCCGGCGGCACGGTCACACCGGCCGGGAGGTCGAACGTTCCGACACCGGGAATGTTGATGGGCTCGGCCATCGCCGGGCCGGCCGAGACGGTGACTGCTCCGAGAGCAATGGCACCGGCGACAAGGGCGCGCCGGACGGTGCGCTTGCTGTTGTTCGAAACCACGAGGGGACGTTCTCCGTTTCTTCCGTTCACCCGCCGACCGAGTTAGCTGACGGGTTCGGGCCGGAAGATCAGCCCTACTCCTCGCCGCGACGGGCGGAGGAGATTCACCCCAAGAACTACGTGGGTCCCCGGCTCGCCGCTCCCGAAGCCGGGGAGGGGCGATTAGGCGGTAACCGTGCGGCTCCGACCCGGGGGTGGGGCGGAAAACTCTCCGCTCGGTCTCGAAAAGATTACGAAACGGCATCGGTGAAGTCGACCGCCCCGCCGCGCCACCCGACCGCTTCGACCGATTCCTGGAGAACACTGCCGTAAGGCGCCGGTCCGATAACGGCGCGGTAACGAGCACTGCTCAGCCCTCCCCCACCCCGAGGACGTCACTACCCGATTCGCCCGGGTCCACTCCGGAAGAAGCAGGTCAGAACACCGTTGCCCGAAGAGGGCGGCCGGAACGGACCGTCCGATTCGCCGGTTTGCTTCCACCGGAGGCC
>NZ_AJVB01000634.1:0-1827 GCF_000278445.1 Rhodococcus sp. R1101 | reverse complement strand
TCCATGTGCACCAGTTCGCCCGGGCGCCGACGTTCGTAGCGCACCGCGGTCGTCTTCGACGCCCGGATCACGTGCCCGGTCAGCGGGTCGCAGTCGGCCAGGTGGGGCACCTGGTGGCGTCGGAGAACCCGGGAGATGGTGCGGGCCGGAACTCCGAGTTCGGCCGCGAGGACCGGTCGCGCAATCCGCTCTCACTTTCGGTCTCGCAGCGGGCCACCCATGTGGACACACTTGCGGGAGATTCCCATTGCGCTGGCGATATGCGCTTTGGGCCAGCCGTTTCGGTAGCGCCCGATGATGAGCAATCTTCGATAAGTCGTGCGGGCATTACGGTGGGACACGAGAACCTCCGAGCGGATGTGGGCCTTGGACAAGCCACCCCCACTCGGAGGTTCTCTTCACATCAAGCCGACACGCCTGCTACCAACGTCCCGGCCGAGTACACCTAGGGTGTGAACGCCGCTGCGGTTGCTGCTGTGTCCTCGAACAGGTGCATGCGCGTGATCTTTCCCGCCTTCACGGTCAAGCGCATCGCGACGTCGGTGTGGAACGGGCGTCCGGTCGTAGCTGCGACGTGGTCGAACGCACCGAAGATGACGGCATCCTCGCCGTCGGTGACGACAGTCTCGACCGAGACGACGCTCTTGCCCGGTACGAGGGCGGCCCACAGGGCACGGAAGTAGTCGGGCACCTCGCTTTTGTGCGAGCGAGCGCCGACCCAGTGTGCTACCGCCGGGTCGCCGGGAACGAACCAGTCGATTTCCTCCGCGAACAGCTCGCCCAGTTGTTCCGGGTCCTGCGCTCCGAGGGCCTCGAGGAAGGCGGTCGTGGTGTCGGTTGTGGTGGGGGTCATCAGGTGTCCTGTCTCTGGTGGCGATCGCCGACCGCCGATCTGTAGTGGTCGATACAGAACGCTAGCACATCTGTAGTGGTCGTTATAGAATGAATGTATGGGACGGCCGCGCAACTTCGATCGAGACACCGCATTGGACAAGGCGATGCTTCTGTTCTGGGAGCACGGCTACGAGCAGACCTCCATCGCCGACCTCACGCGGGAGCTCGGCATTTCCGCGCCCAGCCTGTACGCCGCGTTCGGCGACAAACGGACCCTGTTCGAGGAGGTCGTCGCCCGCTATGAAGCCAACCCCGCGTCGGTGACGACAGCCGGGATCGCCGGGACGACTCCGCACGAGGTGTTGCGATTGATGCTCGACCGTGCCTGCCAGGAGTACGTCAGCGAAGCACATCCCCGTGGATGTCTCGTCAACACAGCACCTGAGCTCACCGGCAATCGCAACCAGAACCGCGCGATCACCGCAGACCGACTGCGGACAGTCGACATCGACACGGAGACGAGCGTCGACGCCGACACGCTCGCCGCCTTCACCCATGCTCTGCTCGTGGGCCTGTCGTCCTACGCTCGCGACGGCGCCGACGAGGAGCAGTTGCGCCGCGTAGCCGAGCTGGCCCTGCGTGTGACGACTGCGTGAGCGGTACTCCTCTGGGCCAGCCGCGCACCGAACGCGATGCACTCGCCACTTGTCCGTGCACCGTCTCCGTACACCGTCTTCTACATGCCCGAAGTCCTCTGCAGTCCCGGTGGCCTCACGTTCGGTCCTGTGCCCGGCGATGAGCTCGACGCGCTCCTTGTGCCGCTGGGCGACCGTTGACCCGGGTGTCAGGTCGGGCCAACGTGGGTGCTGAGTGAAGGGAGGCGTTCCCAACTCACGCCCATGTCCGGACGAGGTAAGATGAGGGAAGATGGAGGAAGATATGAGACGGTCAATCGCAGCGCTCGCTGAGCAGATCGCCACTGCCGCCCACCGC
>NZ_AJVB01000633.1:0-1834 GCF_000278445.1 Rhodococcus sp. R1101 | reverse complement strand
GGGGCGGTGAGCCCAGGATCGAAGTACCCGCAATTCAGGAGGACGATCATGACTATCACCCCGCACGCAGCTGCCGAGAGGTCCTGCGAACTGCCCCGGGTTTCCGGAGAGCGTTTCGCCGGCTACGCCGTGATCGGCGCGCCGTTCGCGAGCGGCCATTATCTCGCGCTGCGCAGATTCCCGACGACCAGCATCGGCGATGGCTTCACGTCCGTATGGCACCGCGACCCGGAGGGCACGTGGACGGTGTACAGCGACGTCCCGCCGGAGCTGAGCTGCCCTCGTTATCTCGGTCACGCGTTGAACCGAACGGAGCAGACCGACGTGCGTGCCGAATGGACCGGGCCGGCCGCCCTGCATGTGACGGCCGGTACCGAACTGGAGTGGGATCTCCGGATGACCACATCGCCGGCGACCACCGTCATGAACGCGGCGGGCAGTCTGATGCCCGATGTGCTCCGGCACAGTCCGACGGTGCTGGCCGCGATGGGGCGTCTCGCCGGACCGGTGCTCGGCGCCGGCCGGGTGCGGCTCGGTGGGCACCTGCCGAACGGGCAGTGGTTCCGGGCCGACCCGCGGCAACTGTGGGTTGCCCATACCGAGCACGCCGTGGTCCGTGGAGTGGATCTCGGTCCGGAAGGTCCCCTGAGCCGGCAGGACCGCCTCGGCGACTTCCGGCTTCCGCAGCGCGGACTGTTCGCGACGGTGCAGGTGTGGCTCGAACCGTACGACGCCCGGCGCCACTTCCCGGCACGTCCCCACACGGTGCATGCGGACGGCGAGTGATCGGTGGATGTTCCCGGCGGTAACAGCTTTGGGACAGATGTGTCACAAGGTTTCGTTCGAAAGCCGAGGCAACTCGTGCGCAAATGACACACAATGAATTTCGGCAGCACGTCGTCGAGGGGGAAAGGTACTCCCAGATCAATTCACCCGCCCGCTCCGGTCTGGCTGACACTTGCGGGAGGCCTGGCGTTTTCGGGATGCGCGATGATCGAAGCAGTCTTGGGAATCCATGCGAGAGACCACGAGCCCGTCGAGGTTCGCTCCGGACCGGACACACGAGTGGACGACGACGCAGGGGGCGGCGGCGTAGAACTCGGAAGACTGCTTGCCGTCGTGACTTTGACGTCTGCGCAGGCCGCGCTGCTCGTCACCGACGCGGTCGATCAGCTCGAACTCGCGCACGGCCGGGGCCATCATCCGATCCGTCTCCGAGGCGATGCCGTGATGGTGTCCGAGAACGGAGAGCTCACCATCGACAGCGCCGGAAGTGCGGGATCCTGGGACGAGGTGCGTGATGCGACGACAGGTCTGCTCCGCCGGATCGTGACGAACTGCCGTAACGAAGCGCTTGCCGATCGGGTGGACGCGGCGATCGCCGAATCGTCGGATCCGGTCGGCCTGGCGAGACGGGCCCGTTATGCTGCCGCAACGGAATTCGACGAGACCGAGAGGGCAAGGAAGCGGTCTCAGATCGCCGCGCTCGTCTCCGCCGTGAAGGGGCACGCCCGTTCGGAGAGCGATATCGCGGAACGGGCGAACATGCCGATCCCGACGACGGAGCGGACTCGTACCCCGAACCGCCCGCGCCCACCCGCCGGGAAGGTGTGGCATCGCAAGAAGAGGCGCCTGTCGCCGCGCCGGTGGATCATCGCGCTGATCGCGATCCTCGCGCTCGTCGCGGTGGCGTGGGTGGCTCCCCCCGCATGGTCGGAACTGAACCGCGGTTGGCACACCCTCCTCGACCCGGTGGACTCGTCGATGGACGATCGGATCGATCCCGTCTCGCCACCCCCTCCGATTCCGCCGGTGCCCGAAGCCGCACCGGGAG
>NZ_AJVB01000632.1:0-1834 GCF_000278445.1 Rhodococcus sp. R1101 | reverse complement strand
CTCTGCCGGTGATGACGGCGAGCACGTGCGCCTCGCTCACCAGTTCGCTGAAGCCGGTGAACTCGGTGGGACCGCGGTCGAGGAGTTCCTTGTAGACCGTCAGGTCGGCGTGGGCGTGCTTGCGAGCGCGGGCATCGTCCTTGGCGCGCTGCCGCTGCTCGGCCATGAGCGAGCGGAAGCCTTCCTCGTCGACGGTGAGGCCGGCCTCGGACGCCATCTCGAGGGTGAGGTCGATCGGGAAACCGTAGGTGTCGTGGAGGGTGAACGCCTCGGTGCCGCCGAGCACGTTCCTGCCCTGCGACTTCACGGTCTCGACGGCGCCTTCGAAGAGCTTGCTGCCGGTGCCCAGGGTCTTGAGGAAGGCGGTCTCCTCGCCCACCGCGACGGTCTCGACGCGGGAGAAGTCGGTGGCGAGCTCGGGATAGGACGGGGCCATGGTGTCGCGCACGACCGCCATGAACTCGCGCATCGTGGGTTTGTCGGCGCCGAGCAGGCGCGCCGAGCGCACGATGCGGCGGAGCAGGCGGCGCAACACGTAGCCGCGGCCGTCGTTGCCGGGGTTGACGCCGTCGACGATGAGCATCGCGGCGGTGCGGGCGTGGTCGGCGATGACGCGGAAACGCACGTCGTCGTCGTGTGTCGCACCGTAGACGGCGCCGGTGAGTTCGGTGGCCTTCTCGATCACCGGACGCAGCAGGTCGGTCTCGTAGACGTTCTCGACGCCCTGGAGCAGGAAGGCGACGCGCTCGACCCCCATACCGGTGTCGATGTTCTTCTTCGGCAGCGGGCCGAGGATCGGGTAGTCGTCCTTGGCGCCGCCTTCGCCGCGCTCGTTCTGCATGAACACGAGATTCCAGATCTCGATGTAGCGGTCCTCGTCGGCCTCGGGGCCGCCTTCGACGCCGTAGGCGGGTCCGCGGTCGTAGAAGATCTCGGAGCACGGACCGCACGGGCCGGGGATGCCCATCGACCAGTAGTTGTCCTTCATGCCGCGGCGCTGGATGCGCTCGTCGGGCACACCGACCTTGTCGCGCCAGATGGAGTACGCCTCGTCGTCGTCGAGATAGACCGTCGCCCACAATTTCTCGGGATCGATGCCGTAACCGCCGTCCTCGACGGAACCGGTGAGCAGCGACCACGCGAAGGTGATGGCCTCTTCCTTGAAGTAGTCGCCGAACGAGAAGTTGCCGGCCATCTGGAAGAAGGTGTTGTGGCGGGTGGTCTTGCCGACCTCCTCGATGTCGAGGGTGCGAACACACTTCTGCACCGACGTGGCGCGCGTGTACGGCGGGGTCTGCTGACCGAGGAAGTAGGGCACGAACGGGACCATGCCGGCGTTGACGAACAGCAGGTTGGGATCGGCGAGGATCAGCGACGCGCTCGGCACCTCGGTGTGTCCCGCCTTCACGAAGTGATCGAGAAAGCGCCTGCGGATCTCGTGGGTCTGCACGTCGATGGTCCTTTTGTGGTCTGGCGATGGTGTGAACTGCCCGGGGCGGGCTGCCGATCGTGCCGATCGGCCGCTCTTCAGCTTATCGCGCCGCCGAAAGTGGTTTCTGTACGGCAGCGCCGTGCATGGCTTCCGTACGGTGGCGCCGTGCGGGGTCCTCGGTCACGGTCACCGCTCACCGCGCACGATGCGGCGCAGCTTGGGCAGGCGGGCCGACAGCTCCCGTTCCACGCCGCGGCCGGTCGGCTCGTAGTAGTCGACGCCGACCAGCTCGTCCGGGGCGTACTGCTGCGCGAGCACGCCGTCCGGGTGCGCGTGCGGGAACTTGTAGCCGATCGCGTTGCCGAGCTTCTGCGCGCCCTGGTAGTGACCGTCGCGCAGATG
>NZ_AJVB01000631.1:0-1834 GCF_000278445.1 Rhodococcus sp. R1101 | reverse complement strand
CACCGGCGACCGACCCCGGGTCGGAGCCGGTCGAGAAGCCGTCGCGGGCCGGACGTGACCTTCCCGCCGCCTTCGCGGTCGGCGGTGGTCTGGGTGCGCTCGTCATCGGGATCCTGCTGTTCGCCCCGACGGCCTGGCTCGCGGTGGTCGCGGCCGCGATCGGTATCGCGACCTGGGAGGTCACCAAGCGTCTGCGCGAGGCGGACGTGCTCGTCCCCAGAGTGCCGTTGCTGGCCGGTGGGCAGGCGATGATCTGGCTCGGGTGGCCGTACGGCACAACGGGTGTGCTGGGCGCGTTCGCGGGCACGGTCGTGGTGACGATGCTGTGGCGCCTGTTCGATCACGGGCTCGTCGCGCAGCCACGCAACTACCTGCGCGACACCGCGGTCGCGGTCTTCGTCGCCGCCTGGCTGCCGCTGCTCGCGTCCTTCGCGACCCTCATGGTCCTCCAGGATCAGGGCGCCCAGCGTGTGTTCTGCCTGATGCTCGTGTGCGTCGCGTCGGACATCGGTGGTTACGCGGCCGGCGTGCTGTTCGGCAAGCACCCGATGGTGCCCGCGATCAGCCCGAAGAAGTCCTGGGAGGGATTCGGCGGGTCGCTCGCGGCGTGTATCGCCACCGGCGTCCTCACCGTCGTCTTCCTGCTGGACGGACCGTGGTGGGTCGGTGTACTGCTCGGTGCGGTGCTCGCCCTTACCGCCACGGCCGGCGACCTGATCGAGTCGCAGGTCAAACGCGATCTCGGAATCAAGGACATGGGCACCCTGCTGCCCGGCCACGGCGGCATCATGGACCGGCTCGATTCGATCCTGCCGTCGGCCTTCGTCACCTGGCTGATCCTGACGGCCTTCGTGTAGCCCGGCCGATGGTGCGTTCGTCGAAGCTCCGTACGCCGACGTCGGGTGGCGGTGTGATCGCCAGCCCCAACATCTGGCACTGGCCCGAGGTGTACGAGGAGGAGAACCGCGCGCAGGACCCCCGTGGCGCCGTGTACGCGGCGCTGCGGCAGGTCGCGGACTGGACCGGTCGCGACGTCGTCGACGTGGGGTGCGGCTCGGGTTTCCACCTTCTGATGTTCGCGGCCGACGCGCGCGCGGTGACCGGGATCGAACCGCATCCGCCGCTGGTCGCTGCGGCACGCGCCCGCGTGCGCGATCTTCCCTCGGTCACCGTGGCGGAAGGCGCCGCCGCCGACATGCCTGTGCCCGATGCGTCGGTGGACCTCGTCCACGCCCGCACCGCCTACTTCTTCGGTCCCGGTTGCGGTGCCGGCATCCTCGAGGCGATGCGCGTGCTGCGTCCGGGTGGCGCGCTCGCCGTCGTCGACCTCGACGCCACCGCTCACCCCTACGGCGACTGGATGCGAGACGACCTGCCGCACTACGACCCGGCGGCGGTCGAAAGGTTCTTCGACGCCCAGGGCTTCGACCTGCGCCGGATCGACACGCAATGGGAGTTCCCGGACCGTGCGACGCTGGGGCGCGTGCTCGGCATCGAGTTCGGACCTCGAGTCGCGGCCCGGGCGATCCGGGAGACACCCGGCACGACGCTCACCGTCCGCTACCGGCTGCACGTGCGCCGCAGACCCGCCCGCCTCGAACTACGCTGAGCCGCGCCCTTCAGCGCGACCGGCCGATACCGAACATTCTCGCGAGTTCGGTGATCTTCTTCGCCTTCGCGAGATTCGGCAGGTCGCTGCCGTCGCGGACGTTGCGGCCGTCCTCGCCGAGCCGATCGATCACGCCCTCCGCCCAGTCGACATCCGTGGTGTTCGGGCTCAGCGCGACGTTCGCGTACGACGCGCGCTCGGCCGTCATGCACAGCTTGCCGGTCA
>NZ_AJVB01000630.1:0-1836 GCF_000278445.1 Rhodococcus sp. R1101 | reverse complement strand
CGTCGGCGACGAACCGCTCGTCGCCGTGCACCATCGCGACGCGCCGGATCGTGCGCGCAGCCTTGCCGATCAGCTCGCACAGCGACTCCCGGACGGCACCGAGATCATCGTCTCCGAACTCGACGCGGTGCTCGGCGCGCACGTCGGACCGGGCGCGGTCGGTGTCGTCGTCGCGTCTGCGGCGACCGGGGCATCCGGCACCTCGGAGGACTGAACCTCTTTACGCCACGTCCCCGACCGCATCGCGGCGGCCGGGGACCGATTCGCACGTTCATCCACAGGGATACGAGTCATCCACAGCCCCGGCCGGATCGGTGGCGACACGGGACCCGGCCGGTGTGGACGCCGTTAGCGTCGCGGCATGGCGAGCAGTGACCACCGTGACCTCGCGCGCACCCGTCTCGGCGCGATCACACGTTCCTCGGCGGACATGCCTGCGGAACCGTCCTGGACGAACGGCAGGCCGACGAACGACGATCACCCCTGGGCGGATCCGGACGGCGACGACGAATCCGTTCACTCCGGTGCCGTCCGGGAGCGGTTCGCCGATCGGCTGACCGCCGCGCGGTGGGACACGGGACGGCGGGGGACCGCCGCTCTCGCAGGGATCGGAGTGCTCGCTGCCACTGTGGCCCTCGTCGTCGTATGGCGCGACCGTCCCGTCGCCGAACCGGTGCCACCCCTCCCGCGGGTCGAGGTCGTGGAATCGGCCGAGCCTTCGGACGCGCTCCGGCCGAGGGCGGCAGATGCGGCACAGCCGGGTACGGCCGAGGTCGTCGTCAGCGTGGTCGGGGCGGTGGCACGCCCCGGACTCGTGCGGCTGCAACCCGGCACGCGCGTCGCGGACGCGCTCGACGCTGCCGGCGGTGCTGCGGACGGAGCCGATCTCGTGGGACTGAACCTGGCCCGGCGGGTGGCCGACGGTGATCAGATCGTCGTGGGAATCGCTCCGCCCCAACCTGTTCCGAATACCAGTGGAATCGTGGGCGCGCAGCCGTCGGGTGCCGGTCCGCCGGAGGCAGGTGGGCTGCTGAACCTCAATGCGGCCGACGAGGCCGCGCTCGACGCCCTGCCCGGTGTCGGACCGGTGACGGCTGCGGCGATCGTGTCGTGGCGGGACGCGAACGGACCGTTCACGGACGTCGAACAACTCGGTGAGGTCGACGGGATCGGACCTGCGCGGTTGGCGAGGTTGCGTGAACTGGTCACCGCGTGACGATGCGGCTGTGCACACCGGTGATCGCGTGACCGCACGCGGCGATACCGCGGTCCCGACGGTTGTCGACGCGCGGCTGGTGCCGTGTGCGCTCGCCGCGTGGGGCGTGACCCTGCTGGCCTTGTACACCGGCTGGCGGATCGTGAGCGTCGTGGCGCTCGTCGCCGTCGTCGGGTGCGCGGTGACGGTCCGTCTCGTCGCGACCGGCCGCCTGCGGCGCGTCGGTGCCGGGGTCCTCCTCGCGGTATCGGCCGTCGTCGCGGGATTCGGGTCGGCCGCCGGACTGCGGATGTGGGCGGCCGATCATCACCCGATCGCTTCCGCAGCGGCGACCGGATCGTGGGCCACCGTCGTTCTCGTCCCGACCGACGACCCGCGACGCATCCGGGCGGCGGCGTTCGACGGCACGCCCCGGGTGCGTATTCCGGCACGCCTCGAGCACGTGACGACGGGCGGGCGGGCCCTCGACACCGGAGGATCGGTGATGGTCTTCGCGCCGGCCGACTCGTGGGGTGATCTTCTACCGGCGCAACAGGTCACCGCACGTGTGCGAGCGGCACCGCCCACCGGGCCGGGCACCACGGTGGCGGTGCTCCGAGCGGAGACCGCGCCGACGGTGA
>NZ_AJVB01000629.1:0-1849 GCF_000278445.1 Rhodococcus sp. R1101 | reverse complement strand
CACGGCGAGCAGGTACCAGGCGAATCTGATCGAGCAGTTCGCGAACGGAGCCGAGGTCGTCGGCGTGGCGTGCCATGGACTCGCCGACGCCATCGACGCAGGCGATCGGGTGGCCGTCGCCGCAGCGGTCGCGTCGGCGGCCGAACGCACCCCGCAGGACGTCCAGGGCGTGGTTCTCGGCTGCACCCACTATCCGTTGGTCGCCGACACCATCACCGCACATCTTCCGGCCGGGGTGCGCCTGTTCGACAGCGCCGAGGCCGTCGCGCGGCAGACGCTGCGCCGGATCGACACGCTCGGACGACCCGCCACCGGTTCGGGCCGCGTCGACGTGTTCCGCAGCGGTGTACCCGGCGAGCTGCCGCCGGCGGCGGCGGTCTTCGCCGCGGGGCGCGCTCTGCTCGCCGCTCCCGAGGACGTGCGGGACGAGGACGTCGAGGACGCCACCTCACTCTGAGTCTCCGGTCAGGTGCCCGAGGAATACTTCGCCGAGCGAAGTATGTTGGTGAAGGGGTGTTCACCTGAGTCGTGCGGGACGCATCGTTCGACTTCCGCGCGGAACGCGCCGATCGTTGTCTGGAGGTTCGATGACTGCTCCCGTGCAGCCCCATGGCCGTATCCGTTCGTTCGGTTTCGCCGTGGTCGGCCTGGGAGCGTTCACCCTCACCGCGTCGTCGTCGGCACCGTCACCGCTGTATCCCGTCTACCAGCAGATGTGGGGATTCTCCGCCGCGATGCTGACGGTGGTGTTCGCGGTCTACGTGCTCGCGTTGCTCGCGGCCCTCGTGACGGTGGGGTCGCTGTCCGACCACGTCGGACGCAGACCCGTCATCATGACGGCCCTGCTGCTGCTCGCGGTGAGCATGGTCGTGTTCATCGCTTCCCCGGGTGTGGGGTGGCTGATTCTCGCGCGGATTCTGCAGGGGCTCGCGGTGGGCGCGGCGACGAGCGCGCTGGCCGCCGCCGTGATCGAGATGCAGCCGAACAGGCACATCGGTCCGCTGATCAACACCGCCGCGCCGTCGCTCGGACTCGCGCTCGGCGCGGCGGGAGCGGGCGTGCTCGTGCAGTTCGCACCCTTCCCCACGGTCCTGAGCTATGCGGTGGTCGGCGTTCTCGCCGTTGTACTGGCGATGGCGCTCGTCTTCGTGCCGGAGACGTCGCCGTCGGTGGGTTTCCCGTCGCGACTCGACGCTGTGCGGAGCCTGGTACCGAGCGCGTCGGTGCCCCGCGAGGTCCGGGGCCGTTATCTGCTCATCCTGCCCAGCCTGATGTCGGCGTGGGCACTCGGCGGGCTGTACATGTCGCTGGGGCCGTCGATCGTCGATTCGGTGTTCGGTATCGACAACCGCCTTGCCGCAGGTCTGGCGATCGGCACGCTGTTCACGGCGGGCACCGTTGCGGCAGTCACCACGGCTCGCCGCGACCCGCATCGCATGGTGGTCCTCGGGGCCGTGCTGCTCGCGACGGGACTGACCGCGGTGATCACCGCGCTCCTCACGGGACGGGTCGCGCTGTACTACGCGGGTACTGCCGTCGCCGGTGTCGGTTGGGGTTCGACCTTCGTCGCGGCCATGGGCGTGGTCGGCTCGCTCGGCCGACCCCACGAACGCGGCCGGATCTTCGCAACGACGTTCGTCGTCTGCTATTTCGCGTTCTCGGTGCCCGCGATGGCCGCCGGGGTGGCGGCCGGATCGTTCGGGCTGACGTCCACTGCCGTCGGCTACGGCGTGATCGTCGCCGTGCTGGCGCTCGTGGCCGGGATCGGCGTGCTCGTGCGCAAGCCGAAGCCCGACTCCAGCGGGATGCGGGAAGTGCCCGTGCCTGTCCGTTCGTCGGCGCCGGGCAC
>NZ_AJVB01000628.1:0-1870 GCF_000278445.1 Rhodococcus sp. R1101 | reverse complement strand
CAAACCTGTCTCGAGAGTGCCAGGCGTATTCGTCGATTTCGGATTCGATATCCACGCCGACTCGGCCAAAAGAGGGGTCGGTGCCCAGTGCTCTCAAGGCCATCCGGAGGATAATCCTCTTGCCGCGTTGACGCGCAATATCAAGAGCGCGCTCAAATTCTTCGGTAATCTTGTCTATGCTCTTTAGGGATCTCGGTCCCCTAAGGGGGTGATATGAGTCTGAAGCCAGGTTATTTCGAAGGCCGCAATATGTATACCCGAAGACGCTTCCATTGGCACGTAATCGCTCGGTAGCAAGCTCAGACTCTTCGCCTGAACCCCAGACGGCATTAGGCATTACGAACGTATCGAATGCACTATATGAAATTGCGATTACCGAACTAAATCTAATGGACTCAGACTCGGCGATAACTCCATACCTATGAGAATCGGACTGACGTTGCCACAAATCGCCCATCGCTACGAGTGCGAGATTCGCAAGGAGTTGTGTTTTTCCGGTGCCGTTATACCCAATTATGGCGTTTATGCGATCGGGCAATTGCGGTGATTCATTGAAGGTGAACCTTGTCGAGAAAGGGTCTCCTCCTGTGCTGGTAGTGAATGAGAAGGAAAGGGCAGATGGATCGACGTGACGTGTGGGTTTAAATAGGGCGGGAGCGTCTTCTAAAGCTCGAACTGCGCTTCCTGTGCGTACTAAGGAACGAGAGAAACCGACTTCGGATTCAAACAGGTCTCGAAGGGCAGTGTTGAATACTATGTCACGCAGGGAGGTAAGTACCTGCTTCTTGAGTAATTCTTCGAGGGTGCTAATCTTCTCATAGAAGGAGTAATTTTGTCCGAGTGAGCAATATTGCTTACCAAGTTTTTTGAAGGGTGTATCTGGAAGGTGTGTGTAACCACCCTCTTGGCCCCTCTCAAGAATCTTAACATCGCCAATCTTGATCGAAGAATCCTTATTTGGGTATAAGGTGAGTGAGAACGTGGTCTTAAATCCGAAATCATCCCAACGGTCACGGCGAAGAACTGCGATCGGCCGCGAAATGTTTAGATTGATCTTTCCGTCAGCTTCGAGTACAAAGAATTGAATCTCGTTAGGGTGGCCTGATGAAGTGTCGTTATTTTCGGGCTTCGTTGTGCGGATTTCGATGCGGAGGGGATCTTTAATGAACGGGCCAACGAGGGGTTGGGATGCCTTCGACGTGAAAATGGCAGCACGTGGTTCCCACTGGGCGTAGGTAGGTGCTATTACGAGTATTTCGACGTCGGGACGTACACTGCTTTGGTACCGTTCTAGTATTTCTACAACTGCACGTAGACTTTCTTCATCGGCTGAATCCGCCAACGCGATGAGAAGCTCTGCTTGGCGCGCGCGAGATGACTGCTCAAATCGAACCCGCGCATTTCCCGCCTTAGAAATGGAGGCTGCGTAAACCGACTCAGGTCGGATGCCGACTTGGCTTGCGACATACTGTTCAAGTGTGTGGTACTTGGTGTTGCTCGTCGACGAGTGATTGACCGCTTGGAGCAGTTCATCCATGCGGACGAAGAGAGTGTCGGGCTCGGACGGGTCGGTCATGAGGCATGAGAGTACCGTGACTCTAGGTTTGGATCGCTTCAGGCAGACGTGAGTTGTCGCCACTCAATACACGTGTAGGACAGCCACATGCACGCGTAGTCATGTGCGCAGGATGCGCGGTGGAACTTCACTTGCTGAGCCTCGTACTGATGTGGACAGGGTCGCGCTTGGGTAAGGCAGAGAGCCATCAGTTATTCATCGAATATGGGTGAGTAAGGATGAGACCAAAGCGGCAATGTCGAGGCAGGCAAGTGCGATGGTTAGACTTGGATGCCATTGCGATTGATTCTTCAG
>NZ_AJVB01000627.1:0-1874 GCF_000278445.1 Rhodococcus sp. R1101 | reverse complement strand
GACCCGGTCGACGGCCACGGTGTCGGCGAACGACACCAGTCCCCAGTGTTCGAGGGCTCCGGCCGCGTCCGCCTCGGTCAGACTGTCGGCGGCTCGCGTCAGGTAGTCGGCGACCGCTTCACCGTTGTCGGGGCCGAGGGTGTCGCTGCCGACCGGGGCCGGCCGGGGCGGGGCGGTCCACCCGGCGACGAGCACGGCGACCACGAGGGCGACGACCGCCGCCCAGGGCAGGACGCGTCCCATCGGTCAGGCGCTGCGCAACACGGCGAGTGCGTGTTCGAGATCCGGCGGGTACTTGCTGGTGATCTCGACCCAATGTCCGCGGGTGGGATGCGAGAACCCGAGTGTGCAGGCATGCAGCCATTGCCGTTCGAGACCGAGACGTGCCGCGAGACGCGGGTCGGCGCCGTAGGTGAGGTCGCCGCAGCACGGGTGACGCAGCGCCGAGAAGTGCACGCGGATCTGATGGGTGCGACCGGTTTCGAGGTGGATGTCGAGCAGGCTCGCGGCCTGGAACGCCTCGATCGTGTCGTAGTGCGTCACGCTGGGTTTCCCGTCGGCGGTGACCGTGAACTTCCAGTCGCTGCTGCGGTGCCGGCCGATGGGCGCGTCGATGGTACCGCTGCTCGGGTCGGGATGCCCCTGGACGAGCGCGTGGTACCGCTTCTCGACCGTGCGCTCCTTGAAGGCACGCTTGAGGACGGTGTAGGCCCGTTCGGATGTCGCGACCACCATGACGCCGGAGGTACCCACGTCGAGCCGGTGCACGATGCCCTGCCGTTCGTGGGCGCCGGACGTGGAAATCCGGTATCCGGCGGCGGCGAGACCGCCGATCACCGTCGGGCCGGTCCATCCGACGCTCGCGTGGGCGGCGACACCCACGGGCTTGTCGACGGCGACGATGTCGTCGTCGGCGTAGAGGATCTCCATGCCCTCGACGGGCTGGGCCTCGATGGTCAGGGGACGGGGCGGCTCGGGTAGCTCGACCTCGAGCCACGAGCCGCCGGACAATCGGTCGGACTTGCCCACGGCCGCACCGTCGACCACGACGGCGCCCTCCTCGGTGAGCGTGGCGACCACGGTCCGGGACAGACCGAGCAGGCGCGCGAGGCCTGCATCGACACGCATCCCGTCGAGCCCGTCGGGTACGGGCATCGCGCGGGTTTCCCTCACTGGTGTGATTCCTTTCTCGTTTCGTCCGGTGCCGCGTCCCGGCCCTTCGAGGCGCCGCCGTCGGGTTCGATGCCGAACACGGTCAGGGCGACGAGCAGGATCGCTCCGCACACGATGGCCGAGTCGGCGACGTTGAACACCGGCCACCATCCGACCGACACGAAGTCGACGACGTGGCCCTGGAGCGGTCCGGGCGAGCGGAACAGACGGTCGGTGAGATTGCCGAGCGCTCCCCCGAGGACCAGGGCGAGACCGAGCGCCCACCACCCCGATCTCAAGGTCCGGCCGATCTTCACGACACCGACGACGACAGCGATCGCGACCAGCGTGAGCAGCCAGGTCATGCCCGTGGCCATGGAGAACGCGGCGCCGGGATTACGGATCAGCGTCAGGGTGACCGTGTCGCCGACGATGGAGATCGGGTCGGCCGGGTCGATGTAGTGGACGGCGAGCACCTTCGTCGCCAGATCCGCGAGGTAGACGACGAGCGCCACGAGCAGCAGCGGTCGCAGCATGCGCCTGCCGACGCCGGTGGACGGGGACGGCGCCGGTTCGTCGGCACCACCGGGAACCGGCGGATCCGCGTCGCGGTCGGGTCGGGGAGCTTCGTTCGTCACCGTTCCATCATCCCCTACCCGGACGACCGCGGCGGTTCCCCCTCCCGTCGTGGCTACCCTGGGTGTCGTGCCTGCGCTGTCCAG
>NZ_AJVB01000626.1:0-1876 GCF_000278445.1 Rhodococcus sp. R1101 | reverse complement strand
ACGGTTGAGGAACCACATGCGTTGCTGCGCCAACGACAACGGCACCCGCTCCGGACGCTCCCGCGCCGACAACACCACAGTCCCGGCCCCGGCACCGGCGGTCTCGGTACCCAGACGAGCCGCCAACTCCTGCACCGACGACGTCTCGAACACCACCGGCACCGCCACCCGATACCCCAACCGCGCCGACAACCGCGCCACCAACCGCGTCGCCGCCAACGAATTACCCCCCAGATCGACGAACGAATCATCCAACCCGACCCGCTCGACCCCCAGAACCTGCGCCACCTCCTCGGCCACGGCCACCTCGACCACCGACCGCGGCGCCCGATACTCCGCCACCTCGAACACCGGCGCCGGCAACGCCGCCCGATCCACCTTCCCCACCGGCGTCAGCGGCACCTCGTCGAGCACCGTCACCGACGACGGCACCATGAACCCCGGCAACACCTCCCCCACCGACGCCCGCACCCGCACCGGATCGAGCACCGCCCCCGCCTCGGGCACCACATACGACACCAACACCGACTCCCCCGACGCCGACACCACCCCCACCGTCACCGCGAACCCGACCCCCGGCACCGCCGACAACACCGCATCGATCTCCCCCAACTCGATCCGGAACCCCCGGATCTTGACCTGGAAATCACTGCGCCCCACATACTCGAACACCCCATCACCGCCCCGACGCACCAGATCCCCCGTCCGGTACATCCGACCACCCGGAGTGAACGGATCGGCCACGAACCGCGCCGCAGTCAACCCGAACCGACCGTGATAACCCCGCGCCACCTGCGCCCCGGCCACATACAACTCACCGACCACACCCTCGGGCACCGGACGCAACCGCTCATCGAGCACGAACGCCCCCACCCCCGCGATCGCCGACCCGATCACCACCGGCGCATCGGGCACCAACTCCGCCGACGACGTCGCCAGAATCGTCGTCTCCGTCGGACCATAAGCATTGAAGAACCGCCGCCGACCCGGCACCGACCACCGCCGCACCAGATCCGGAGTGAACGACTCCCCCGCCACCACCACCACACGCAGAGCATCCAACCCGACAGGATCCATCGACCCCAACGCACCCGGCGTCATGAACACATGCGACACCGACTGCGCGGCAATCACATCCGCCAGATCCGGACCACCACCGACCCCCGCCGGCGCCACCACCACCGTCGCCCCCGCCGAGAACCCCACCCCCAACTCGAGCAACGACACATCGAAACTCGGCGAACACACATGCAACACCCGCGACGAGGAATCGACCCCGAAATGCTCACGCTCGGCCGCGATCACCCCACCGACACCGGCATGCGAGACCACCACACCCTTCGGCCGCCCCGTCGACCCCGAGGTATAGATCATCCACGCCGCATCCGACGGCTCGAGCGACCGCACCCGATCCGCATACGAGATCGGCCGCGACGACAACCCCCGCACCTGCGCCGCCACCGACACCTCATCGACCGCCACCACCGGCACCGACCCCGCCGCCCCGGCCACCACCGGCGCCACCGACGACACCGTCAACGCCACCACCGCACCCGAATCGGCCACCATGAACTGCACCCGCTCGGCCGGATAACCCGGATCCACCGGCACGAACGTCGCCCCCGACTTCGCCACCGCCCACAACACCACCACCGACTCGAGCGACCGCGGCACCGCCACCACCACCGCATCCCCCGGCCCCACCCCACGACCGATCAACCACCGCGCCCACCGCGACGACACCGCATCGAGCTCCCGATACGACAACGACCGAGAACCCTCCACCACCGCCACCGCATCACCGGCCGACTCCACCGCCGACACCAACAACTGCGGCAACAACACACCACGACGACCACGCCCACGCCGCTCCGGG
>NZ_AJVB01000625.1:0-1876 GCF_000278445.1 Rhodococcus sp. R1101 | reverse complement strand
GCCGCGCCGCGCTTGTCGAGTCCGCGCCGCGCCCACGCGAAAGCGGCTCGTGCCTTCGGGCGGCGCATCCACCGGAACCGGTCCGTGCCGACCTTCCGTCCGATCGTGTAGGCGATGTTGTCGCCGATGATCGCGCCGAGCGCCGCGAGCGCGACGACGATCCACAGGTGGGGAAGTCCGGTCGAGCCCGAGAGGGACGCCAGGGTCACCAGGACGGTCTCGCTGGGCACCGGAGGAAAGAAGCCGTCGAGGATGCACACGGCGAAGACCAACGGATAGACCCAGAGGGCCGCGGCCTGGCCGATGATGAATTCGTTGATCACGTCCATGGATATGTGTGGTGCTCCCGTCGGGTCCGCCGGTCGGCTCCTTCCACGCTATCCGCTCGCGCCGCCGAGGACTCCGGACGAGGGCGGCGTTACGGCACACTCCGTGAACCGCGAGAGAACGATTCGATTCCGATTCGTCCGTTTCGTCGCATCGATCTCGACTCGGGTCTACTATGGGCGCACCAAGGGGGAATCGTGGGCGGCCGGTGGGGGAAAGCCGGTCCGCGCCACCTGATGGCGGGAGTTCTTCATGCAGGTTCCTGGCCCATTCGAGTACGAGCGTGCCACCGGAGTGGATCACGCCGTCGAGTTGCTCGACCGGCACGGAGAGGGGGCCCGGGTCGTCGCCGGCGGGCACAGTCTGCTGCCGATGATGAAACTTCGGCTCGCGAATCCGGAGTACTTGATCGACATCAACGATCTCGCGGACGAACTCGATCACATCGTGTTCGAACCCGGGTTGGTGCGCCTCGGTGCCCTGGTCCGGCACCGCCGGCTTCTCGAATCCGACGAACTCGCCGAGATCTTCCCGATCTTCCGCGATGCCGAGCGAGTGATCGCCGATCCCGTCGTCCGCAATCGTGGAACGCTCGGTGGGTCGCTGTGTCAGGCAGACCCTGCCGAGGATCTGTCCACCGTGTGTGCGGTGCTCGGCGCGACCTGTGTCGTACGCGGACCGGGCGGAGTGCGCGAGCTCGATTTCCGCGACTTCCATCTCGGCCCCTACGAGACGGCGGTCGCCCCGAACGAACTGCTCGTCGAGGTGCGGCTGCCGAGGAAGGGCACCGGGTCCAGTGCGTACGAGAAGGTCGAGCGTCGCACCGGCGACTGGGCGGTGGCCGCCGCGGGTGTCGCGCTGTGGACGTCGGGAGGGCGGATCACCGACGCACGGGTCGGGCTGACGGCCGTGCGCGGCGACGACGAGGCATTGTCGGCGATCACCGACCTGCTGCGGGGTGCGCCACCGTCCGACGACCTGTTCCGAGAGGCCGGCGCCGCAGCCGCGCGGGCCTGCGATCCCGAGACCGACCAGCGTGGCACCGCCGCCTACAAACGTCACCTCGCGTCCGAGTTGACGGTGCGTGCCCTGCGCCGAGCCGCCGAACGTCTCGGCGCCACCGAAAGGGTGTGATCCGATGCAGATCTCGATGACAGTCAACGGCGAGAACGTCACCGCCGACGTCGAACCTCGAACTCTGCTCGTGCATTTCCTGCGCGACCACCTCGGTCTGACCGGAACCCACTGGGGATGCGACACGAGCAATTGCGGAACGTGCGTCGTCTCCGTGGACGGTGAACCGGTGAAGTCGTGCACCACCCTGGCGGTCATGGTCGCCGGCCACGAGGTGCTCACTGTCGAAGGACTCGAACGCGACGGCGTTCTCGACCCGGTGCAGGAAGGATTCGTGCGCTGCCACGGGCTGCAGTGCGGCTTCTGCACCCCGGGAATGATGATCACCGCCCGGGCGCTGCTCGATCGCGATCCCGACCCCGACGACGCGACGATCCGCGAGGCGATCTCCGGGCAGATCTGCCGCTGCACCGGC
>NZ_AJVB01000624.1:0-1887 GCF_000278445.1 Rhodococcus sp. R1101 | reverse complement strand
GCCTGCCCCGCCTGCCGGTCCTTCTCCTGGGACACCGTCGAATCCGCTCGCCGAGGAACCCTGCACAGCTGGACCGTGATCCACCACCCGCAGGATCCGGCCTTCGACTATCCGCTCGCCGTCGGACTGATCGACCTCGCGGAAGGCACCCGGATCGTCGCCGACATCGCAGGTGTCGAACACGATCGGCTCGACATCGGAATGGAGCTCGAAGTCTGCTTCGCCGAACACGCACACGGCGAGATCCTGCCGCAACTGAGACTCCCGAACGGAGGTGCCGCATGAGCTTGCCCGAATGTTCGGTAGGCACCCTGTTGCCGGACCTCGACCTACCCTTGGACCGGACCACCATCGTGGCCGGAGCAATGGCCTCCCAGGATTTCGAAGACGTACACCACGATCCCGGCGCGGCGAACAAGCGCGGAACCCCCGACATCTTCATGAGCATCAATTCGACCAACGGGTTCGTTGACCGCTACATCACCGACTGGGCGGGACCATCCTCGCGCATCCGGCGGGTCTCCCTGCGGCTCGGCGTCCCGAACTTTCCCGGCGACACCATGCGTATGACCGGCGAAGTCACCGCAATCGGCGACGACACGATCACGGTCAAGGTGCTCGGCACCAACGAGCGCGGTGTCCATGTGACCGCCGAGGTCTTCGTGACGCCGCACGAAGGAGGGACACGATGAGCATCGGAGGCTTCTCACGCGCAGCCGCCATCGCAGGTATCGGTGCCACCGAATTCTCCAAGAACTCCGGTCGCAGCGAATGGCAACTTGCCTGCGAAAGCGTGCTCGCCGCGCTGGACGACGCCCGGATCGGCGTCGAGGAAGTGGACGGCTTCGCCCTCTTCACCATGGAAACCAACCCGGAGATCGCCGTCGCGCGTGCACTGGGAATCCCTGAACTGAAGTTCTTCAGCCGTATTCCACACGGCGGCGGCGGCGCCTGCGCCCCGGTGCAGCAGGCCGCGCTCGCAGTTGCGAGCGGAGTCGCGGACGTCGTCGTGGTGTACCGCGCGTTCAACGAACGTTCCGGACACCGGTTCGGGGCGGGGCCCCCGCCGTTCGCCTACAACGCGAACACCGACCAGGAATACCGCAACTGGATCAATCCGTACGGGCTACTCACGCCGGCACAACAGGAGGCGTTCCTCGCGCGCCGCTACATGCAGCAGTACGGCGTCACGAGTGCCGACTTCGGGCAGATCTCCGTACTGTCCCGCAAGCACGCGGCGAACAATCCGAAGGCGTGGTTCTACGGCCGGCCGATCACCATCGAGGACCACCAGAACTCGAAGATGATTGCCGACCCACTGCGCCTGCTCGACTGCTGCCAGGAGAGCGACGGCGGTCAGGCGCTGGTGATCGTGAGCACCGAGCGGGCCAGAGATCTGCCCCCACCCCCCTGCCGTAATTTCTGCGGCGGCGCAGGGCGTGGGTCCTCAGCAGATCTCGATGAGCAGCTACTACCGCGACGACATCGACGTGATGCCCGAGGTCGAACTGGTGGCGAAACAGTTGTGGGCACAGTCCGGCGTCGATCCCGGAGGTATCGACGCCGCAGTGCTGTACGACGCCTTCACACCGATGGTGCTGCTCCAGTTGGAGGAGTACGGGTTCTGCGGCCGCGGTGAGGCCAAGGACTTCATCGCGGACGGCAACCTCGAACTCGACGGCCGCCTGCCGATAAACACCAACGGTGGCCAGCTGGGCGAGGGATATATCCACGGCGTCAACGGCATCGCCGAAGGCGTCCGGTTGATCCGCGGCACATCGGTGAACCAGCCTGCGAAGACACTCGACAACGTGCTGGTTACGGGAGGCTCCCCCCGTGCCGCACAGCGCCATTGTGCTTTCCGTCGACCGCTGACGCAGCGGTCGA
>NZ_AJVB01000623.1:0-1890 GCF_000278445.1 Rhodococcus sp. R1101 | reverse complement strand
TCCGGTTGCTGCAGCGCCTCGGCGCCGATGTCGCCGAGCTCGGCTTCATCGAGACCAGTCCGAAGCAGGACGGCCGGAACATGACCATGGTGCTGGCCCCGCACAAGGGTGCGAAGACCCGCGCGAAGGCTCAGGAAGCCGCGCAGGCCGCACCGGCGCAGGCGGCTCCGCGCCCGGCAGCCTCCGCCGCCCCGTCCACGGAGGCCGCGCCGGCTCCCGAGACGGGCGACGCCCCGAGCAACTAGCCCGCTCAGGCAGCACATCCGGTGCTGTCCGTGAGCACCGATGTACGCACACGACAAGAACTGAGGACTCCATGCCCAAGTCGAAGACCCACAGCGGCACCGCGAAGCGATTCAAGGTGTCCGGTAGCGGAAAGGTCCTGCGCCAGAAGGCGGGTCGCCGCCACCTGCTCGAGCACAAGTCCTCGCGGGTGACGCGTCGTCTCGACGGCAAGGCCGTCGTCTCCGACGCCGACACCCCGCGCGTCAAGCGCATGCTCGGGCTCTGAGCCTCTCCGACCGATCCACCCGGGGACGGACATCTCGTCCCCCGAACTCTGACAGGACATAACCAGTGGCACGCGTGAAGAGGGCCGTCAACGCCCAGAAGAAGCGTCGTTCGATTCTCGAGGCCTCGAAGGGCTACCGCGGACAGCGCTCGCGCCTGTACCGCAAGGCCAAGGAGCAGCAGCTCCACTCGCTGACCTACGCATACCGCGACCGTCGCGCCCGCAAGGGTGATTTCCGCAAGCTGTGGATCAGCCGCATCAACGCTGCTGCCCGCGCCAACGACATCACCTACAACCGCTTCATCCAGGGCCTCAAGGCCGCCGGTGTCGAGGTCGACCGCAAGATCCTCGCCGAGCTCGCCGTCTCCGACGCCGAGGCCTTCGCCGGTCTCGTCGCCGTCGCCAAGGCTGCACTGCCGGCCGACGTCAACGCTCCGGCTGCCTGAGTGCTGCCCTGAGCAACGACAATCTCCAGGAACGGCCCGTGGACACGCTCACCGAGCGCACCCCACGGGTCGTTTCTGCTGTGAAACTGCTCCGGACCGCCGAGCGTCGCAAGACCGGTCGGTTCCTCGCCGAGGGTGAGAACTCCGTCACCGAAGCGCTCGCCGCCGCACGGGTGCACGAGTTGTTCGTCACCGAGGCCGCCGCCGGTCGCTACGGCCGACTCGTCGACGACGCGCGCGGTCGCGGTGTGCGCGTGGGGATCGTCACCGAACGCGCCGCCGCCCGGCTGTCCGACACCGTGACCCCACCCGGTCTCGTCGCCGTGTGCGACACCCTCGACGTGCCGCTCGCCGAAGCGGTGACGTCCCGGTCGCGGCTGCTCGCCGTGCCGGTCGCCGTCGCCGAGCCCGGCAACGCCGGCACCCTCATCCGCGTGTCCGACGCGGTCGGCGCCGACGCCGTGGTGCTCGCCGGCGACAGCGTCGACCCGCACAACGGCAAGTGCGTACGCTCCTCGGCCGGCAGCATCTTTCACCTGCCGGTCGCCCGCGAACGCGACACCGACCGGGTCCTGGCCGCCCTCACCGACGCCGGCGTGCAGATCCTTGCGACCGCCGCCGACGGCGAGATCGACCTCGACGACGCCGACGACCTGCTCGCCGCCCCCACTGCGTGGCTGTTCGGCAACGAGGCCCACGGACTCGACCCGCAGGTCGCCGCCCGCGCCGACCATCGCGTCCGAATCCCCATTCGCGGACGCGCCGAATCGCTCAACCTCGCCACCGCCGCCTCGATCTGCCTGTATGCGAGCGCGCGGGTGCAACATCGGGCCGCTCGGCCCATCACATAGGATTTCCTCCGGTGCGCCGCGGACTCCGGCCCGCACCGCGCCTGGAGAGATCACCCGTTTCGTCCCGAAGAAGGGAGGATGG
>NZ_AJVB01000622.1:0-1899 GCF_000278445.1 Rhodococcus sp. R1101 | reverse complement strand
GGACGGGACGGGACCCGGGCCCCCGGGACCCCCGACCCACCCACGGACCCTCCCTGGTTCCCCCCCGGTTCGGTTCCCGGCCGACCTCCGGGGGCCTCCGGCCCCTCCGGCCTGCCCCCTGGCCCGTGCTGTTCCTGCGTCCGTACCAGCTCGAGCGGATTCACGTCTTCCTGTCGGGCGGCGGCGCCGACCCCCAGGGGTCGGGTTGGGCGGCATGGCAGGCGGACATCGCGATCGGCAGTGCGGGCTGGTGGGGTCTCGGGCGCGAACCGGACTACGACCTCAGGGCCCAGTACCTGCCCGAATCCCAGCACGATCTGGCCTTCGCGAGCCTGGTGTACGGGTGGGGCTTGGTGGCCGGTATCGCCGTCGTGCTGGCCGTCGTGATCATCGTGTGGCGTTCGGTGGTCGCCGCCCGCACGGCACGGACGCGGGAGGCGGCACTCGTCGCCGCGGGCGTCGGCGGGCTGTTCGGACTGCACACCGCGGTGTCGGTGGCCCAGAGCCTGTCGCTGCTGCCGCACACCGGCATGCCGATTCCCGTTTTCAGTTACGGGGGCACCGCCTCGATCGTCGGATTCGTGTCCATCGGCCTCGTTCTCGCGGTGCGCCGCGACGGTGTGACCCGGCAGCTGTGGGCCACCGAGTCCACGAAGCGGCGCCTGCCGCGGGGCGTGACGGCGGGGGCAGTGTTGACGACGGCCTCGCTCGTCGCGATGTCGGTGTTCGCCTACCAGCTGCAGACCGACCACGGCACCGAACTGCGCGCGACCAGCGACACACAGATGTTGCGCTGCATCCGTCTACCCGCCGAACGCGGGCAGATCCTCGACCGGACCGGCGTTCCGGTCGCGACCAATGTCGCCGAGTACACCGTCGCGGTGGTCGCCCGGATGTTCGCCGAGAGCAACCCGTCGGCGCACCACGAACTCGCCGCGCTGCTCGGCATCACTCCGGAACAGCTCGAGGAGGAACTCCGGAGCGACGGGGAACTGCAGGTCGTGCTGGGACGCGTCGGGCCCGACCAGGCCCGGGCGATCGTCGATGCCCGGCTGCCGTGGGTGCTGGTCTACCCGACCGGACGCAGGCAGTACCCGCACGGGGAAGTGCTCGCGTCGCTCCTCGGGTACGTCGGGGTCGCGGACCGGCAGGACATGGAGGTCTGGCCGACCCTCGCGCTCGGATCGCGGGTCGGCAAGGCGGGACTGGAACGGCAGTACGACGCGCTGCTGCGCGGCGTCGACGGCCGCCAGTGCGTGTACGTCGATCCGTCCGGGCGCCCGGTGGGCACGGGGGAGCGGGTCGATCCGATACACGGCCACGACCTGCGGCTGCACCTCGACCTCGGTATGCAGCAGGCCGCGACCGGGGCCCTCGCCCAGGCGGTGCGCACCAGTGGAGGCGACCTCGGCGCGGCGGTCGTGATGGACGCCCGCACCGGTGCGGTGCTGGCGCTGGCGAGCGTGCCGGGCTACGACAACAACGTCTACGGACCTCCGGCCGATCCGGCCGCGATCGAAGCGCAGACCGCGGGATCGGGGCCGGGCCGCATGCTGAACCACGCCGTCCAGACGGCGGTGCCGCCGGGCTCGACGTTCAAGATCGTGACGGCGTCGACGAACGCAGCTTTCGACGTGCTGTCACCGGACGCGTTCCTGGCAGGCGGCGCTGCCTATACCTACGGCGGTCACACCTTCGCCAACTGGCAGCCGATGGGCCCGAACAATCTGCTCGGGGCGATCCAGTGGTCCGACAACGTGTACTTCTACCAACTGGCCGACCTCCTCGGTCCCTACCGCATCGCGGAGACCGCCGCCGAACTCGGGGTGGGCGCTCCCTCGGGAATCGACCTGCCCGCCGAATCCGCGGGTTTCCTCGGCACCCCGGACAACGTCGAGA
>NZ_AJVB01000621.1:0-1905 GCF_000278445.1 Rhodococcus sp. R1101 | reverse complement strand
ACCCTCGTCGCCGAGGCGGGAGAAGCCCGCGAGATCGGTGAGGCGGTTGTCGAGCGGTAGCTGGTCGAGCTTGATGTCGCCGGTGTGCAGCACGACACCCGCGGCCGTGCGGATCGCGACGGCGATCGCGTCCGGGATGGAGTGGTTGACCGCGAAGTACTCGCACTCGAACGGTCCGTGCGAGGTGATCTGCCCCTCGACGACCTCGACGAGGTTGGGACGCTGACGGTGTTCGCGGCACTTGGCCGCGACCAGCGCCAGGGTGAACTTCGAACCGACGACCGGGATGTCGGGCCGCAGACGCAGCAGGAACGGCACGGCACCGATGTGGTCCTCGTGGCCATGGGTGAGGACGATCGCCTCGACGTCGTCCATCCGGTCCTCGATGTACCGGAAGTCGGGCAGGATCAGGTCGACGCCCGGCTGCTGGTCTTCGGGGAAGAGCACACCGCAGTCGACGATCAGGAGCCGTCCCTGATGCTCGAACACCGTCATGTTGCGGCCGATCTCGCCGATCCCGCCGAGCGCGACGACCCGCAGACCGTCGCGAGGGGCCTTGGGGGGCGTACCCAACCGCTCGGTGGGATCGGCGATGCGCGCGTCGGGCCGCTGGGGGGTGGCGGAGTTCTGCACCACCCGGCGCGGGGCGCGGGAGGGCGGACCGGCATTGCGGGTGGCGCGGCCACGGCCACGATCGGGGCGGCTCATCACAGCACCCCCGCAGCCTGGAGATCCGCCGCGAGAGCGTCGATCTGCGCAGTCACCGGAGCGACCTGCGGCAGACGAGGCTCTCCGACATCGATGCCGAGAAGTCGCAAACCCGCCTTCGAGGCACTCACCCCTCCCAGTCGCGCGACGGCCCCGGTAGATGGGGACCATCGACAAATTGATACGGCGCGCGAGTTCGAGATCACCGGCCTCGAAGGCGGTGTGCAACTCGCGGAGGCGACCGGGCACGAGATGGCCGATCACGCTGACGAATCCGACGGCACCGACGGACAGCCACGGCAGGTTCAGCGGGTCGTCGCCCGAGTAGAACTTCAGGTCGGTGGTGCCGATCAGTTCGGCACCCGCGTTCAGGTCGCCCTTCGCGTCCTTGACCGCGACGATCCGCGGGTGCTCGGCGAGCAGACGCAGCGTATCGGTCTCGATCGGCACCACGGATCGCGGTGGAATGTCGTAGAGCATGACCGGCAGATCGGTTGCGTCGGCCACCGCGACGAAGTGAGCGTAGAGACCGGCCTGCGGGGGACGCGAATAGTACGGGGTCACCACGAGCAGTCCGTGTGCACCGGCCCGCGCGGCGTCGCGGGCGAGCTCGGCACTGTGGGCGGTGTCGTTGCTGCCGGCGCCGGCGATGATCTTGGCACGGTCGCCGACGGATGCGAGCACGGCCCGCATCAACTCGATCTTCTCGTTCTCGGTCGTCGTGGGCGATTCGCCGGTCGTACCGGCGAGAACCAGTGCGTCGCAGCCACCGTCGACGAGGTAGTTCGCCAGACGCACGCCCGCATCCACGTCGAGCTTGCCATCGGCAGTGAACGGGGTCACCATCGCTGTGGCGACGGTGCCGAACGGAAGCTCGACAGCAGTTGCGGAATCACCGTTGGTCATGGTCAGAAGGCTACCGCGTGGCAGTGCCGCCTCGACACACGCCCGCCCCTCGAAGACGGATCGGAGATCGGTGACCTGGTCGATCAGAGATCGGTCGCGAGCGTGGGGGCAGCGATCTCGCTGCCGTCGGGCAACTTCGTGATCGTGAAGTCCGAGAACGCGTTCGGTGCTGCCTCCGCGAGCTGCCGTACACATTCGACGGCGAGACGCCGGATCTCGACGTCCGCGTGTTCGGTCGCCCGCATGGCCACGAAATGTCGCCACGAGCGGTAGTTGCCGGTGACCACGATC
>NZ_AJVB01000620.1:0-1910 GCF_000278445.1 Rhodococcus sp. R1101 | reverse complement strand
GCTGTCCGAAGCAGGGGGTCGGGAGTGCGTGCAAGGATCTTTGCGAACCGCATTCCCTTGCCGGCGTACGAACGCACATCGGCGAACGGAAACGTATCGCTGTTCACCAGAATGAAATCCTGATTCGTGTGTCCGTCCGGGATGATCCGGTCACCGCTCACACCCAGAACCTTGATCGCCATTCCGCGGACTCCGCCCACCTGATCGCTGCGAAGCGCGCCTGCCGTGCTGGACAAGCGAACGAGCACCGGATATGTCCGGGCTTTCGCGAACAGTCCCTGCCGATAGGGCCGGGGCAGATTCGGATACACGGTCAGTTCCCCGCGCATGACACCGAGCCCTTTGGCGTGGGCGTCGCGGATCGCATGCTTGTACTTCTCGGCGGCCCACTCGTTGTTACGGTGCAGCGACTCGACGATCCGCTCGATCAGGGCATCTTCGTCGGGGTCGCGTCGCTCCAGGTCGTCGCTGTAGCGGACGAAGGTGGGTGCGAGCTTCCGGTTGGCCGTGGAACTGGTGAGAGACATGAGTTCTCCGATTGTCGGGACCTGTCGTTCCGTGACTACGAGTCTGGCGCGGGCGGCATCCCGGGGCATGAGTAGTGGTGTACTCGAATTCACGAATTGCTGGAGAACTTCGCTGCGAGACCGTCGACCATCACGAGCGGAGCTCCCTCCGGAGGCGGGACGAAGCGACGACCCAATTTGGTGTTCTCGACGGCGTGTAAATCGGTCGAGAACACCAAATCGGGGTTACGGTGCGGTAGTGCCCAGGGAGAGCGGCCGCGTCTGTGATTACGGATTTGCGTGGGTTGGGCCCCACTGAGCGGGGTCGATCCCACCGAAGATCGTCGAAGGAGCCACCTGCATGCGTCCGACCGGCATCACCACGAACATCAACGTCCCGGATATCGGGGAAGCACGGAGTTTCTACATGGACTATCTGGGGCTGAGCGTCGAAGAGATGAACCTCGGGTGGGTCGCGCGGTTCACCACTCCGGACGGTCGTGCCGTCGTCCAGTTGGTCAGCGGCGACGAGACCGCTCCCGTGGACTCGTCCATCTCGGTTCACGTCGGCGACGAGGTGGAGGCCGCCTACGAGGAAGCGCAGCGTCGAGGGTTCGAGATCGTCCATCCGCTGACCACGGAGCCGTGGGGCGTACGGCGGTTCTTCGTGCGCGCACCGGATGGCACGGTCGTCAATGTCGTCAGCCACTCCGACGATCCACAATAGAAGGACCCGTCGAGACGAGGATCAGTGAAATGGCAGGAAACGCTCCGAACCGATTCGCCGACGAGAAGGTCGTGCAACTCCAGACGCGTAAGCGCGACGGCACGTGGGTGGACACCCCCGTCAACCTCGTCGTCGAAGCCGATCACGCCTATTTCCGCACGCCGGGCAAGGCGTCGAAGAACAAACGGCTCCGTAACTATCCAGAGGTTCGTATCCGGCCCTGCACGTGGTCGGGCAAACCGACAGGTGCGCCCGCCCGGGCGACGGCCCGGCTGTTGTCCGGTGACGAGTCGAAGCATGCCGGCGATCTCATCGACAAGAAGTTCCCGGTCGTGCAGCACGTCGGCGTCCACTTCGCTCATCGGTTGATGTGGACGTCGACGTTGCACTACGAGCTGACCGACATCACCGACCTGTAGGTACATCCGCCCGAAATCACCGGGCGTGGCGCATCCGGAACATGCCTTTCGCGATCCTCATGTCCCGCTCGGGAGTGTCGACCGCAAACAGGGCCAGTGGGGCGCGGAACCGTTCCACCGTCACCGCGTGCGGCCGGCTGAACTCGCGCAGGCCATCGGCGCCGTGGATCCTGCCGAAGCCCGACTCGCCGATACCGCCGAAGGGGAGGGCGGGTACCGCGCCGAAGCTGAAGACACTGTTCACCGCGACTGCGCCAC
>NZ_AJVB01000619.1:0-1914 GCF_000278445.1 Rhodococcus sp. R1101 | reverse complement strand
CCCAGACATTCGACCGGTTTGTGAGGAGTTCTCCTGTGACGACCGCACGCGACGTGCGCGCGCCATCCGCCCCCCGCGAAGCCCGGGGGCCGAAACCCCACCTGGCCTTCCGACCGCTGTCCGCCGACGCGAGTTCCACGGTGCCAGCCCCCAGGCTCGGCGCTGCCGGCGATCGACGGGACGGGGTCCGCCCCGGTCGCACTTCCGAATTGTGGCGGATTCTGGGTGGAAGGACCACGTGCGGGTTTCGACCGGGTGATGCTCTACCTGCACGGGGGTGGCTTCCTGTGCGGAGGGATGCGCAGCCACCTGCGTCTCGTGTCGCGAATCTCCGACGCGGGACGAACGCCGGTGCTGATGGTCGACTACCGGATGCTGCCGAAGCACTCGATCGACGACGCCGTCGACGACGGGGTGGATGCCTTCCGCTTCCTTCTCGCCGCGGGGTACCGGCCGGAGCAGATCGTCGTCGCCGGGGATTCGGCCGGCGCCTATCTCGCGTTCATGGTCTCGCTGACACTGCGCGACCGGAGATTGCCGACGCCCGGGGCGATCGTCGCGTTGTCCCCGCTCACCGAGTTGGATCCCACCCGCAAGCTCGGACATTCGAACGCGGCGCGGTGCGCACTGCTGCCCGGCAAGGCGCTCGAAGCGCTGGCGGGCCTGGCCGGTCTCGGGGACGAGCGGGATCGGGTCTGTCCCGCCGATGCTGATCTGTCGGGACTTCCGCCCACACTTGTCCAGGTGGGATCGCACGAACTGTTCCTGGTGGATGCGGAGTCGATGGCCGAGCGTCTCACCGAGGCCGGCACCGCATGCGAGCTGCAGGTCTGGGACCGCCAGGTACACGTCTTCCCGATCGCTGCCGATCTGCTACCCGAAGAGATCCGGGCGATCGGCGAGATCGGACGTTTCGTTCGGGCCGTCGTCCCGGGCCGCCGGGCCGGATGACCGCCCTCACCCGGGCGGCAAGGGGCTTTCGGGATCCGGTGCGAGCACGGTGGGTCCGAGCCAGTGACACAGAGCCAACGCGTTCTCGAGATCGAGTCGATGTTCGCGCACGCTGTGACCGATCTGCTCCTCCACCTTGCTGATCCGATAGGCGACCGAATTCCTGTGCAGGTGCAGCCGTTCGGCAGTCGCCACGAAACTTCCTCCACTGGCGAGGAATTCGCGGAGGGTGTGACGTAGCTGCGCGGCGCCGGGATCATCTGCGGCGAGCCGGCCGAGCACATCACCCACCCACGCACGCGCCCAATCGAGGTTCGTGCACATCAGCGCCACCGCGCCGACCTCGTCGATCGAGACGAGCCGCGGCCCCGGCAGCTCGGACGTCAGAGCCACCTCCCGCGCCTGAGCCGCCTGCCGATGAGTGCGGACGAAACCGTCGATGCCCTCGTGAGGTGCGCCGAGCGCCACACCGACGGGTCGCTGCCACGCCGCAACGATCTCGGTCAACATGCTCGCATCGACGTGGTCGACCGCACCGAGCGGTATCCACGCCCAGGCCGTGTACTCGTCGGACTGCTCGAACAGCGCTCGACCACCGACTCCGAGGTGCTCGGTGAGCACCGTCACCGCCTGCTCGAGCCCGTTCCATTCGGTCCCGGACCGGTCGCCGCCGGCCACCTGGATGTCGTCGGTCCAGACGATCACGCCGAGATGGTGCTGCCCGAGCCGATATCCCAGGGTGCGCTCGGCGTCCCCGACCTCGATGGGACGTCCGGCCAGAATGTCCTGGATCCGGGCGGTTCGGGAGGCGTTGCGGTTGAGCAACCAGGTGTCGCGTTCCGACTCGTACACTCCCAGCAGCGTCTGGGACACCCCGTCGATCCCGGCCGAGAGCCTCATGAGGATCTCCACCCCCGCCTGCGTCACCGCTCCGGCATCCTCACTGAGTCCCGCCAGCGCCTC
>NZ_AJVB01000618.1:0-1918 GCF_000278445.1 Rhodococcus sp. R1101 | reverse complement strand
TGACCCACGAGATCGACGGTCGGTGGGACACCGAGTTCGCGACGCAGTTCGGCGTCGCGGATGCTTCGTTCGGACACGATGCACTGGCCTTTCGCTGTCGCCCTTCACTGGGCAGGTCGACAGTGTGTCGCACCGAATCGGGCAAACGTTACTCGTCCGTACAGTCCGTCAACTGCCGAGCAGCCAACGCGGACGCGACCACATCTGCCAGGTCTCCGCGACGCGTGCTCCGGCGGCGAGATACAGCGGTGTGACGCGCGGCCTGGTGAGCCCGCACATCGCGACCGGGCCGCGCTGCGCGTAGGTGTGGGCGGCGCCCGCTCTGATCAACCGGTTCGCGAACCCGCGCCGTTGGCGTCCCGGGTGAGTTCCGAGCGACCACACCGTCCGGATCGCCCCACTGTCCACGAGCAGCGCACAGCACTGCAGATCCCCGTCCTCGACGATGCCGACCACCTCGACGCCGGGGGTCCGTGCCATGGCATCGGCGTAGGCGACGGCAGCAGTCCCGGGCGCGATCCCGAACGTCCCGGCGGCGAGTTCGCGGGCATCCGCCATATCGGCTTCACCGAGCGTTCGGAAGCCCGGGTCGACGGGAGCGTCATGAGCCACGAGACAGGTCAGATCCAACGATCCGGCACACACCCAACTGTGGTCGGCAAGGACCTGCGCAGCACCGAGTCCGTCTCCGGCGAGCAGGACGATCGACGGGTTGCCGGCTTTCGTCAGG
Organism: Rhodococcus sp. R1101; assembly: GCF_000278445.1. Lineage (NCBI taxonomy): Bacteria > Bacillati > Actinomycetota > Actinomycetes > Mycobacteriales > Nocardiaceae > Rhodococcus > Rhodococcus sp. R1101. Next base: position 1,188 of record NZ_AJVB01000618.1, on the reverse strand, counting down.
GTCTCGTAGACGTGTTGTACCCGGGTGGTGACATCGCCACCGTGGACGAGAGCGAGGTTGTAGTCGGGGTCGGGGGCACCGGTGATGCCCACCCACCAGCCGTCACCGGCGGACCAGCCCCCGCCGGACGTCAGTGGACGCATACTCTCACCGTAGGAACGACGCAGCTGCGGCAACGATGTGAGACCCGACGCGGTCGAAGCGGCCTCCACACATTCTCCCTTCCACGGCTCACGCACTCTCGGACTGCCTTCTCCGGGCCACTACAGAAACAGCATCGGCGGCACCCCTGGGGGTGCCGCCGATACGGACGTGCTCGAGGATCAGGACTGGTTGCCGATCAGATCGCGCAGGAACTTGATCACGAACTGGAGAGGATCCACGGGCTCCTGCTCCGATTCGGGAGTCTGAGGCACCTGGCCGGACTCGGGAGCGACCTGGGTCTGCGGTGCCGACTTCGCCTGCGGAGCAGGAGCCGACTCGCCCTGCGGGGCGGACTCGCCGCCGCCGACCGTCACGGGGATCCCCCCGGTGAAGGGGCGACCGGACGCGTCGAAGATGTTCTCGTACTGCGTACCCGAGGCGTCCTGGCAGCCCCAGAAGACGTTGTAGGTGCCGTCGGTGATCGCCTCCGGGCCGGCCTGCGCGGGTGCGCCGTCCCTGATGTACAGCGCGCTCGAGGTGCTGGTGTTGGTCACCGAGAAGCTCGTGCCGGCGGGCTGCGCATCGATGCGGCCCGACGGATCGGCCGTGTCGACGGTGCCCGGCTTCAGGACGTAGGTGACGCAGGTGACGCCGCGATCGACGTCCGCCCGGCTCAGATCGAAGTCGACGACGATGGCGCCGTTCTCCACATTCGCCGATACGTTCGGCCCCGCAGCGGACGAGATGCCCGGCACTGCCAGTGCCAGCAGTGCGGCACCCGACGCTGCGACGGCAGCCTTCTTCGCAACAGAATTCATCGATTTTCCTCCCCGTATTTTCGATGTCGGCGACCGCTTCGTGAACGGCACGCCGTCGACCGTGCCCGACGCGCGTAGAACGCGGGCACATGTACCGGAACGTTACCGCGAGATGTCGGTACTGTCGCGACGAGGGGCATCGTCGGTCCGGGCGGCACGAGCGGCGTGCCCGAGAGCACGAGCCAGATCCACGAGCTCGCGCACCCACTGCCCGAGCGTAGCGTTT
>NZ_AJVB01000617.1:0-1932 GCF_000278445.1 Rhodococcus sp. R1101 | reverse complement strand
GGGTGGTGGCCCGCGTCAACGATCCGCGCAACGAGTGGCTGTTCGACGAATCGTGGGGTGTCGACGTCGCGGTGTCCACGCCGCGCATGCTCGCCGCGCTGGTCGAGGAGGCCGTCACGGTCGGCGATCTGGTGCGGTTGATGACGCTCCGCAAAGGCGCGAACCTGGTGGAGGTCACCCTGCGGGACACCACCGCCCTGGCCGGGAAGCCGGTTCGGAAACTGGAACTGCCCCGCGACACGGCGCTCGTGGCGATCCTGCGCGGCGGACGCGTGATCGTCCCGCAGCCGGACGATCCGCTCGAAGGCGGGGACGAACTGCTGTTCGTCACGGCAGAGGACGTCGAGGACGATCTCCGGCAGGCGGTGAACCGCTAGTCGCGTGAACCGTGCCGGTCGCGGAGACGATGCCGGCCGTCGAGTCCGTGCCGGTCCTCGGGGCCCGGCTCGTCGTGGGAACCCGACGCCTCGTGGGACCCCCCGGCCGAAGGGGCCTCGATGGTCTCGGCCTCGGCCGGCGGGGGTTCGACGACCCGGTCCGCGCGCCGGACCGCCCAGAGGGTGACCAGCAGCGCCAGCGCGGTCAGCGGCCAGCCCATTCCGATCCGTGCGACGGCGAGCCACCCGGTGCGGTCCTCGTCGTAGAGCTGGTTCTGCACGAGATAGCGACCGAGGAAGACCAGGGTCCATGCGAGGGTGGCGACGTCGTAGGCACGCACCGCGGTGGGATGTGACCGCCACTGCGAGCCCTGGCCGTTGAGCATCCCCCAGATCACGCCGACCAGCGGCCTACGGACGAGCACGGACAACAGGAAGGCGCCCCCGTAGACCAGGCTCGCGTAGATCCCGAAGAGGAAGTATCCCTTCGCGTCGCCGGTGCGATGAGCGATGAAGGCGCACAAGGCGACTCCGAAGAAGCCGGAGATCGCGGGCTGGATCGGCGTGCGCTGGATCAGGCGCCACACGAGCACCGCCAGTGCCACACCCAACGCGGTCCAGATGGCCGCCGTGAGCCCCCACACACTGTTGACCGGCACGAACACCAGCACCGGCAGCGTCGAATAGATCAACCCGCTGATCCCACCGAGTTGTTCGAGCATCGTCTGCTGGTTGGTGTCGCTCACTCCTACGAGGGTGCCACATCGGGCACAGGGGTACGACCCCGCGTATCGAGGGGGAACCACTCCGCGTATGCAAGGGCCGGTAGCCCCCGGCGCGCCGGTCAGGCCGGTTCGCGCAGCTCGTAGTACGGGTTGTAGATCACCTTGCGTCCGTCGCGTTCTCCCACGCGACCGCGGACCGTCAACGTACGCCCGGGTTCGATCCCGGGGATGCGCCGACGACCGATCCATACGAGCTGGATCGAATCGGTCCCGTCGAAGAACTCCGCCTCGACGACGGCGGCAGCGGCACGCGAACACGACTCGACACTGCGGAGGCGTCCGTACATGGTCACTTCCTGACCGCGGGCGCATTCGACGACGGGTAGGGCGCCCGTGGAGTGCGACGATTCGGCCATCTCCTCGGCATCGAGTTCTTCGATGTCCTCGGTGAGCCGCCGTGTGAGCCGACGCAGGTAGCCGGCCGGGGAAGCCATAACACGCTCCTGTACGGAAGGGGGCACGGATCGCGTGCCACCGAACTCTTCTTCGATCGCCACTGTAGACGCATTCTGGCCGGATACAAGTTGCACGGTGCACACCGTCGTGCAGGCACCGTCGACCTGCTGTGCAGGCACCGTCGGCACGACCGTCTGGGCAGGTGAGCGTGGTTGCCGGGGACCGATGGTGCAGGATCGTCCGCATGTCCCGCAGCGAATCCCCGGCTTCCCCGGACACCGGCCCGCCCCGGCCGGTCACCCGCACCGCGATCGTGCTTCCCGGCACGGGTTCGGACGCATGCTTCGCCGAGAAGGCGTTCGGCCCCGGACTCC
>NZ_AJVB01000616.1:0-1944 GCF_000278445.1 Rhodococcus sp. R1101 | reverse complement strand
GTCCTCGGTGGGCAGCCCGAAGTCGGAAGGGTTCGGCGACGGGCGACCGAGATGGTCGGAGGTCAGCTCGCCCTCATAACTGATCAGGGCGATGAACTTCGCCATGGCCGGTCCGAGGCCGCTGCGCTGATAGGTGTCGTGGATGTCGTCGCGCACCGCTTCGGCCGAGGCGCGATCGGGCAGCAGTTCGAGGATCGGCGGTTCGTGCGCGACCAGCGTGCGCACCTGCTCGGGATGCCGCGAGACGAGTTCGAGCGCGTTCACCGCGCCGCCGCTGCTGGCGAAGACGTCGACGGGGCCGAGATCGAGTTCGACGAGGATCCGGTGCAGGTCGTCGGCGTGCAGGGCGGGTGTGGACTGCATTGACGTGTCGGTGCGCGTGCTGCGACCCGTGCCGCGCGGGTCGTAGGTGATCACCGTCCGGTCGTCGAAGCAGGAGGCGAGGCCTGTGAAGCCGCTCGCGTCCATCGGGGATCCGGCGAGAAGCAGCGGGGTGGTGTCGCCGGGGACGGTGCGGACGTCGTAGACGAGGGTCGCTCCGGGAACGTCGATCCTGCGGGTGGCGAGTTCGGGCATGTCGGCTCCTTCGAGTTCGGTGACCATACCGACCCGCGCCGACCGGAAAATTCATCGCACACACGACCGCGTCCGCACCCGTATCGGATGCGGACGCGGCGTGCGCTGGCTCAGTGGATGCTGTCCGGTGTTGTGGGCAGTCCGCCGAGGGGGAGCGCAAGAGATCCGAAGTGCATATGTGTTCCTCCTGTCGTTCGGGAATCCGGACTGCGTCCGCACCGGGACGCTGACGGAGGAGTACCCGCCGCTGCGCCGTGAAACCCTGCCGGCGGTCGAGAACTCACTTCGTTACGTTTTCGTGCCCTCGGGGAGTTTCTGCGCGGTGGGACCGGGCCGGGTCTGCGACTCGCTCGGCCGCAGCGGACCGTGGCCGTGCGCGCATTGCACGACCGTTTCGACGGGCGCGCCACAGTCGCGGTGCTCGATGAGCAGCGACGGGCCGTCGGGATCGGCGCAGTACTTGTCCCCCCACTGGAGCAGGGCGACGAGGATGGGGTAGAGGTCGCGGCCCTTCTCGGTGAGCCGGTACTCGTTGCGCGTCCGGCGGCCTTCCTCGCGGTAGGGGACGGTGTCGAGGATGCCGGCGTCGACGAGGGTGCGCAGCCTGGCCGACAGCACGGGGTCGGAGATGCCGGTATGCCGACGCATCTGCTCGAAACGTCGCACACCGTTGAACACTTCGCGCAGGACGATCATCGTCCACTTCTCGCCGATGACGTCCATGGTGCGCTGGACCGAGCAGTTGTCGGTGCTGTAGTCGAGCCACTGCATGCCCACATCGTAGCTGACTTAATCCTTGACAGTCAGCCCTTCGGAGTGGCTAACTGTGGATATCAAAGTCAGCGAGAGTGAGGAGATGTCATGACGACCATCGAGGACTACGGGCAGAAGGCGCCGAGCCGCTTCGTCGAGGCGACCGGCTTCGTGGCCGAGGAGGCCACCGGAACGAAGGTCACCGGATACGTCGATCTGGGGCCCGATCATCACACCCCATGGGGAGTCGTGCACGGCGGGCTCTACGCGACCATCGTCGAAAGCGCGGGCAGCATCGGCGCGAGTGCTGCGGTACTCGAGCGCGGACAGTTCGCCGTCGGCGTCAACAATTCGACCGACTTCCTGCGCTCGACCACGGGATGCCGCGCATCGGTCACCGCAGAACCGTTGCAGCAGGGAAGAACTCAGCAGCTCTGGCTGGTGATCATCACCGACACCGCGACCGGCAAGGTCCTCGCTCGCGGCCACCTGCGACTGCAGAACATTCCGCTGCCGGAGTAGGCGTTTGCGCGCATGGGTGCCGGGAATCCGTATCCATGGCAAGCATGGAACCGTTTCTCCCAATCAAGCACACCGGCTCGAACGAGATCGACG
>NZ_AJVB01000615.1:0-1945 GCF_000278445.1 Rhodococcus sp. R1101 | reverse complement strand
CGTGCACGGCTGTGCGGATGGTCTCGCCGTAGGGATCGTCGGGGAGCGCGGACATGTGGTCCTGCGCGCGGTCGAGATGTTCCGCGGCCGCCCGGAACGACCCGAGACGGCGGAAGTCGTCGGCCAGGTTCAGGTGCAGGCTCGGATGGAAGCCCGCGACGCGGAGGGTGTCGTGGTGTTTTCGGGCACGCTCGTCGGGGAGGACATCGGCAGCGTCGAGGGGGAAGTGGACATGGCGGGGCTCCTGTCGAGGTCTTCGGCGGATCCGGGGTGTCGCTGTTCCGGAGGGCACTGCTGAGGGGGAGTGCTTCAGGGGGCGCTGCGCGGCATGACGAGTGTGGTGAGATCCCCGTCGTCGGCCGACCGGACGGTGACCGGCAGATCGGTGCCGCGAATGTCGAGCATCAGGTCGTCGCCGAGCGCGTGACTCCACGCGGGATACACGGTGACCAGGTCGAACCAGATCGTCGACTCTGCTCCGGTGGCCGTACCGTCGAGTGGTATCTCGTCCCCGTCGGGGAACACCAGGGCGGGCCGGCCGGGGGAGGTCCGTAGGCCGACCGTCTCCGGTGCTCTCTGTTCGAGCACCGTCACCACCCGGCGTTTGCCGAGGGTGACCCGCTGTGTCGCCGCGGGGAGCGAGTCCAGCAGGAGTCGGTGGTCGGGGAACGGTTCGGGAAGCAGACGGCAGTGGAGGACGTCGTCGCCGGAGGTGCGGAAGGTGACCGCCCGCTCGTCCGCTTCGACGGTCACCGATGGACTGCGTCGGAGCTGGGACGTCGCGACCCGCAGGTCGTCGCCGGCGAGTGTTCCGGCCCAGGACGGGCAGGTCGGGTCGGTGGGCACGAGCGTCCGGGTGGCGAGCCGGTACCGGTCGGTGGCGGTCAGCCTCACGCAGCCGGATCCGGTTTCCATGTGCACGCCGTTCAGCACCGGGATGTCGGGGTCGTGACCGGTGGAGGCGGAGACCTGATCGACGGCGCCGGCAAGGAAGGGTCCCGGCACCGTGCAGATCACGCGGCGGGATTCGGCACGCAAGGACGCTCCGAGTGTCTCGGCGGCCCGTCGGAGCCTCTCGGCCTCCGTGGTCATCCCGGCGACGTGGTCGTCGAGCAGCCGTGCGGCCTCGTCCGCGCCGGTGGCGAAGAACTCGCCGATGGCGAGCAGCGGCATCCCGATCTCCCGCAACTGCCGCAGCCGGCAGGCGCGCGGGACCTGGGAGCGACTGTAGAACCGGTATCCCGTCGACGGATCGACCTGCGCGGGACGCAGCAGGCCGGCGTCGTCGTAGAACCGCAATGCGCTCGCGGTCGATCCGACGAGTTCGGCGAACACGCCGATCGACATCATCTCCGGGTCGGTCACAGCCCCATCATGAAGCTTCGACCGACTCGAAGGTCAAGCCCGAGGGCCGGCCGACCGTCAGTTGCGGACCTTGCTGGCCACGGCAGGGGAGCGACCCTGCGCACCGGCACCGACCGAGGGCGAGCGATGCGGCGCCGAGGCGTTCGGCGTACGCGGAGTGGACTGGGATCCCCGTGCGCCGCTGTTCGGCTGCGCGGCCGAGTTCGGGCCGGAGGCGTCGCTCTTCGGGATCCGCACCGGCCGGTCGGCCTGCGGCATGGGCGTGGTCTTGTCGGTCTGCGGCAGCGGCGCGGTCCTGTCCGCCTTCGCGTCGGCCTCGGGGGATGCCGGCTCCTTCGGACTCTCGTCGTCCGAACCCTGCTTGTCGCCGCCCTGCTTGTTGTCGCGCGCCGTGCCGAGGACGGTCGTGCGGGGCTCGTCGAGGGAGATCTCCCGGTCGAGCAGTTCGCCTTCGCGGGTGATCGCTGCGAGCAGGGTGGGGACGTCGTCGAGCTGTTCGCGAACGGCGTCGAGCTGGCCGAGGATGCGTCCGCGCAGCACACGGAGTTCCTCGGTGAGGTCGCGCGCGTTCGACACCTTC
>NZ_AJVB01000614.1:0-1946 GCF_000278445.1 Rhodococcus sp. R1101 | reverse complement strand
CCCGCCCAGTGCACGCCCAGTGCGGCGACCTCCCAGTGGAAGGTGTTCGGGGACCAGATCGCGACGCGCTCACCGGGTTGCAGACCCCGCGCCACGAGCGCGGCAGCGAAAGCCCGGACGTGTTCGTGCAGTCGAGCGAAACTCAATCGGATGTCGCCGTCGACGAGGGCGCACCGGTCGGCGTGGTCGCGGACGGCACGGTTGAGGGCGGCCGGCGTGGTTCCGGGTGTTGTGTTCACGTAGCTCCCTACCTAGCAATTGCTTGGTAGGTTATCGTACAGACGTGCACGAGAGCGAGAGCCAGGACAATGCGGAGTTCGCAGCCACCGTACGACAGTGGCTCGAAGACAACCTGACCGGCGAGTTCGCCGAGCTCAGGGGGAAGGGTGGGCCCGGAAGCGAACACGAATTCTTCGATCAGCGACTCGCGTGGGACCGCCACCTGGCGGCCGCCGGATGGACCTGCATCGGGTGGCCCACCGAGTACGGCGGTCGCGGTGCGAGCATGGATCAACGGGTGATCTTCCACGAGGAGTACGCGAAGGCGAACGCGCCCGCACGCGTCAACCACCTCGGTGAGGAACTGCTCGGCCCCACCCTCATCGCCTTCGGGACCGAGGAGCAGAAGAAGCGCTTCCTGCCCGGGATCCGCAACGTCACCGAACTGTGGGCGCAGGGATACTCCGAGCCGGGCGCCGGCTCCGACCTCGCCAACGTCTCCACCACCGCGCGCCTCGACGGCGACAAGTGGGTGATCAACGGCCAGAAGGTCTGGACCTCGCTCGCCCACGTCGCGCAATGGGCGTTCGTCGTCGCCCGGACCGAACCCGGCTCGACCCGCCACCACGGTCTGAGCTTCCTGCTCGTCCCGCTCGATCAGCCCGGCGTGACGGTGCGGCCCATCCAGCAGCTCACCGGTACCTCCGAGTTCAACGAGGTCTTCTTCGACGACGCCGTCACCGACGCCGACCTCGTCGTCGGTGCCCCCGGCGACGGGTGGAAGGTCGCGATGGGTCTGCTGACCTTCGAACGCGGCGTCTCGACGCTCGGTCAGCAGATCGGTTTCGCCCGCGAGCTCGACGGCGTCGTCGAGATCGCCCGCGGTAACGGGGCGTTCGACGATCCGCACATCCGCGAACGGATCGCACGCGCGCGAATCGGGTTGCGTGTCATGCGCGCTCACGCGCTACGTACACTCGGCGACGCCGACCCCGGACAAGCCTCCGTCGCGAAGTTGCTGTGGGCCGGCTGGCACCGTGACCTCGGGGAGCTGGCGATGGACGTGCAGGGCGCGTCGTCGCTCGTCGGACCGGACCACGACCATGCCGGGACTCCTTCCGACCTCACCGATCCCGAGCATCTCGAACTCGCGGAGTGGCAGCGCCTGTTCCTGTTCACCCGCGCCGACACCATCTACGGCGGATCCAACGAGGTCCAGCGCAACATCATCGCCGAGCGTGTGCTCGGCCTTCCCCGGGAGGCACGTCCGTGACCGTTTCACCCCAGACCACCTCGCCCCTCGCGACCCCGCCCGCCGAGACCCCCGGTCACGGCCTCCTCGCCGGTAAGAAGGTCGTCGTCACCGCCGCGGCCGGCACCGGGATCGGATTCTCGTCCGCACGGCGGGCGCTGCTCGAGGGCGCCGATGTGCTGATCTCCGACTTCCACGAGCGTCGCCTCGGGGAGGCCGCGGACAAGCTGGCCGCGGAATTCCCGGAACAGCAGGTCGCGTCGATCGTGTGCGACGTCTCGTCCACCGAACAGGTCGACGCCCTGATCAGCGGTGCGGCCGAGACGCTCGGGCGTATCGACGTGCTGATCAACAATGCCGGTCTCGGCGGTGAGACCCCGGTGGTGGACATGACCGACGAGCAGTGGGATCGCGTCCTCGACATCACCCTCACCAGCACCTTCCGCGCGACCCGCGCGGCACTGCGGTACTTCCG
>NZ_AJVB01000613.1:0-1948 GCF_000278445.1 Rhodococcus sp. R1101 | reverse complement strand
CCTCCGAGCTGCTTCATGAGGTCGACGACCCCGCCGCCCTCGTCGAGAAAGTCGTTCATCTCGTCGGCCACGCTGCCGTAGGTCGCGGCCAGGATCACGAGACCGACCGCCCACCACAGCAGCGTGGTGCGTTGCAGCCGCCAGGCGAGACCGAAGGCCGTCGGCAACCGCTCGGCCGCACGGGCAGGTCCCGGACGCGACTGCATCAATCCGGCACCGAAATCCCGTCGCTCCGTCAGGGCATATGCGAGCCCGACCATCACGACCACGAACACCACGAACAGTTGCAGGATCCACCATGCGTTCGCGTCGAACGGCCGGATCTGCTGGGCCCATCCGATCGGCGACAGCCACGACAGCCACATGCTCGTGACGCGAACACCGGACGGATCCACCGTGCCGGCACTGTCACCGATCGCACGCAGCAGGAAAGCCGCGCCGAGGGCGGCACCGGCGAGCCCGTTCGCCGCCCGAGCTCCCTCGGCGATCTGGGCGGTCACAGCGGCGACGGCCGCGAAGGCGAGACCGGCGGCACCGGTTGCGACACCGAGGGCCACGGATCCGTCCACGGGCAATCCGAAAGCGATGGACACGACGCTCGACAGCACCGCCAGCGCCAGATTCGCCCCGGCGGTGACGGCCAGAGCTGCGGTGAGCATCGCGCGTCGGCCGACGACGTTGGCGCCCACCAACTCCGCTCGACCGGTCTCCTCGTTCTGCCGCGTGTGCCGCACCATCGCCAGCGTGCTCATCAATCCGGCGGCCAGCGCGAGGAACAACAGCGTCTGCGCGGCGACCACCGCCCCCAGGCTGTCCCCCGACACCAGACCGTTGGTGGCGAGCACCACCGGCGAGACCGCAGAACTCACCGCAAGCACGTGCAGATCCTGCTGCGTGGGATACAAACCCTCGAGGCTCGACACCGACACCGTGTAGACGACCGTGATCGCTGCCAACCACACCGGCAGCTGCACCCGGTCGCGGCGCGCGGCGAGCCGTATCAGGTGGCCGGTTCCGACGAATGCCGCACTCATGACGGATCCGGCTCCTTCACCGCGGTGCGGAGCGTGTTCCGGGTGCATGGTTGTGCTCACCCGGCAGATCGTCGCCGTAGTGCCGCAGGAACAGTTCTTCGAGAGTGGGCGGAGTACTCGTCAGCGAGGTCAGACCGAATCCGAGCAGTTCGCGCAACACCGCTTCGAGATGTCCGGTGTCGACTTCGAAGCGCACGGTGTGGTCGTGCGCGTCCAGATCGTGCACCCCCTCGATCGTCTCGAGGCCCACCGCCGGGCGAACGGTTTCGGCGGTCACCGACGTGCGGGTCAGGTGGCGCAGTTCGGCGAGTGTGCCCGACTCGACGGTGCGGCCACGACGGATGATGGTCACGCGGTCGCACAATGCCTCCACTTCCGCCAGGATGTGGCTAGACAGCAACACCGAGCAGCCGAGAGCAACCATGTCGCGCACGCAGTCCCGGAAAACCTCCTCCTTGAGAGGGTCGAGACCGGAGGTGGGCTCGTCGAACAGGAACAGGTCCACGTCCGAGGCCAGCGCTGCAACGATCGCGACCTTCTGCCGGTTGCCTCGTGAATACGTCCGCACCTTCTTCGTCGGATCCAGTTCGAATCGTTCGACGAGATCGGCGCGTCGCGGCTCGTTCAGACCTCCCCGAAGTCCGGCCAGGAGATCGATCGCCTCCCCGCCGGTCAGGTTCGGCCAGAGGTTGACGTCTCCCGGCACGTAGGCCAGACGCCGGTGCAGCGACACCGCCTCACGCCACGGGTCGCCACCGAGCAGTGACACTTCTCCGGAGTCGGCACGAAGCAATCCGAGCAGGATCCGGATGGTCGTGGACTTGCCGGACCCGTTGGGTCCCAGAAAACCGTGCACCTCACCGGGACGGACCTCGAGATCGAGGCCGTCGAGCGCGCGGGTCGTGCCGAACGTC
>NZ_AJVB01000612.1:0-1954 GCF_000278445.1 Rhodococcus sp. R1101 | reverse complement strand
GCACGAGCCGGATCACGGGATGACCGGCGGCGTCGAGCAGACGTCGCACGATGTGCTTGCGGCCCTCGTGCAGCACGAGCCGCACCAGCGACTGGCCTTCGTGGACCTCGAGCAACGCGAACTCGTCGACCGAGGCAGGCCCGTCCTCGAGTTCGATACCGGCCTTGAGCTGCTTGCCGACCCCGCGCGCGAGCACACCCTTGACGGTCGCCAGGTAGGTCTTGGGGACCTCGTAGGACGGGTGCATGAGCCGGTGCGCGAGTTCACCGTCGTTGGTGAGCAGCAGCAGACCTTCGGTGTCGGCGTCGAGACGACCGACGTGGAACAGGCGCTGCCCGGCGGCGACGCGTTCGGAAACGATGTCGCCGACACAGGGACGACCGAGATCGTCGGACATCGTGGACTGCCAGCCGCGCGGTTTGTTCAGCACGAGATGCACGAGATCCTTGTTGACGACGACGCGGACGCCGTCGACCCGGATCACGGCGTTCTCCGGGTCCACGCGCAGGCCCTGCTCGACGACGATGTTGCCGTCGACCTCGACGCGACCTGCGGCGATGAGTTCCTCGGCTGCGCGGCGCGAGGCGACGCCGGCCTGGGCGAGCACCTTCTGCAGCCGCACGCCTTCACCGGCGGGCAGCTGGGCCGGGCCGGCTTCGCGGTGCTGGTGACGCGCGGGGCGGGCGTTGCTCACGGTCGGAACGACGCGCTGTGCGGCGCGCTTGGCGGCAGGCTTGGAGGGCTTGCCGGTCGAGGTGCCCTTGCGGTGCGGTTTGCGACCGGCGGCCGGCTGGGCGGGATTGCGGCCTCCGGCCGACTGGGCGGGATTGCGGCCTCCGGCCGACTGAGCCGGAGTGCGGCTGGCGGCCGACTGACCGGGAGTGGCCCGGCGATCGGAACGGGGTGAGTCGGTGCGCTCCCCCGTACGGGGAGCCCCTGCGCGCCCCGAACGCGGGGATTCGGTGCGTCCTCCCGCACGCGGGGATTCGGTGCGTCCTCCGGAACGCGGGGATTCGGTGCGTCCCGAGCGGGAGGCCCCGGCATTGCGCGTAGTCGCGCTGCGGGGATTGTTTCTTCTACGATCCGGTGTGCCATCACGGCGAGCGGGTGTATTCACTTGATTCCTGTCAGTTCTCTGGATCGAACTCCGCGGGCGAGAGAGTCTCGGGACGCGCGTTCCTACCCATTCTCTCAAATCGTGGGTCCGACTCGAGACTGTCGGCGATGTCGTCGATCACATCGACATCGGGCAGAAGCGGCGCAACGGGCGGAAGATCCTGCAGAGATGCCAGGCCGAGGCGCTCGAGGAACAACTCGGTGGTGACATAGAGCGTGCCACCGGTGTCGGGATCGGTGCCGGCCTCGGCGATCAGATCGCGGGCGAGCAGCGTGCGCATCACCCCGTCGACGTTGACGCCGCGCACCGCGCCGACACGGCTGCGGGTGACCGGCTGCCGATAGGCGATCACGGCGAGAGTCTCGAGTGCGGCGCGGGTGAGTTTGGTGCGGGCGCCACCCTGCAGCAACTTCTCGACATACGGCGCGAAATCGCGACGGGTGTAGAAGCGCCATCCGTCGCCCGCATACCGCAGATCGATGCCGGATCCACGCGCGGTGAGGTCCTGCGCGAGACGTCGCAGCGCGGCCTCGGACCGGTCGGCGGTGACCCCGATGGCGGCGGCGAGCTGCTCGGTGGGTGCGGGGGTGTCGACGACGAGCAGCAGCGCTTCGAGGGCCGCGGTGAGTTCGTCGTCGGCGATGTCGAGAAGCTCACCGTCCCATGCACGCTCCTGCGCGGCGGTGTCGCCTGCACGCTCGTGCTCGACGGCGTCGTCGCTCACCCGTAGTCCTCCTCGAAATCGACGGCGTCGTCGGTCTCCCCCGTCCACGCGACCTGCAGGTGCCCCAGCGGATCGGGTTGCTCGAAGGTGACGGCGCGTTCGCGGTACAACTC
>NZ_AJVB01000611.1:0-1969 GCF_000278445.1 Rhodococcus sp. R1101 | reverse complement strand
CGTTCTTCTCGGTGCGGTGCAGCACCGCGATGCGCTCGTCGGCGGCGGCGAGATCGTCGGCGAGGTCGCCGGTGCCGTCGGGGCTGCCGTCGTCGACGACCAGGACGTGGGTGTGCGGCAGCGCGGCGTGCAGCCGGGTGATGATCCGACCGAGGTTCTCCCGCTCGTTGTAGGTCGGAATGATCACCAGGGTGCGGGCGCTGGGTGCGCTGTCGTTCCCGGCCGGCGTCGCCGCTGCCATCAGAGGTCCTCCTTGTCGAACCGGCCACCGGCCGGTGCTCCTGCTGCGCCGGTGCTGGTGCGAGCTGCCGCACCGGCCTTCTCCCGCCGCCCCCGCACCACGGCGAGACCGGCGGCGACCACGGCCGCGGCGCAGAGCACGAGCTCCGGCGCCACTCCGAGCCGACTAGCCAGCGTAACGTCTGCCCGCACGGGCACCTGCGCCACCAGGGCATCGGGCACGAACAGGGATGTGCTCTGCTGCACCCGGCCGTCCGGGTCGACGATCGCGCTGACCCCGCTGGTCGCCGCGACGATCACGGCCCGGCCGTGCTCGACGGCCCGCAGCCGCGACATCGCCAGCTGCTGGTAGGTCATCTCGGTGTCGCCGAAGGTGGCGTTGTTCGTCGGCACCGCCAACAGTTGTGCACCGGCGGTGATCGAGTCACGGAACGCCCGGTCGAAGGCCACCTCGTAGCAGGTCGCCACCCCGATGTCGAGGCCCGCCGCGGTGACGGTGCCGTCCCCGTGTCCGGGCACGAAGTGGCCGGCGCGGTCGGCGTACTCGGAGAACAACCGGAAGAACGAACGCCACGGCAGATATTCCCCGAACGGCTGGATGATCTTCTTGTCGTGCTGCTCCCCCGGCCCGGTCTGTGCGTCCCACACGATCACCGAATTGGTGGTGGTGCCGTCCCCGTTGACCAGCACCGCCCCGACGAGGATCGGCGCGTCGATCGCGGCGGCCGCGGCGGTGATGTCGCGGGCGGCGTCCGCGTTGCGCAGCGGGTCGATGTCCGAGGCGTTCTCCGGCCAGATCACCACGTCCGGGGCCGGGGCCCCCCCGGCGGCGACATCGGCGGCGAGTTCGAGGGTGCGGGCGACGTGATTGTCGAGCACCGCCTTGCGTTGGGCGTTGAAATCCAGGCCGAGGCGCGGCACGCTGCCCTGGATCGCCGCGACCGTCACCGTCGACGATTCGTCGGTGGTGGTGCGCACCAGCGGCCACGCCGCCGCGGCGAGCACCGGACCGAGCAGGGTCACCGCGACCGGCACCGTCCAGGCCCGCCCGGAGCGGGGTCGGCGGTAGGCGGTGAGGACGAGGGCGGCGAGCCCGGCGCCGGTCGTGGCCACCGCGAACGACACCAGCGGGGCGCCGCCGACGACGGCGAGGGAGACGAACCCGCCGTCGGGTTGCCCGAACGCCAGCCGCCCCCACGGGAAGCCGCCGAACGGGACGCTCGACCGCAACCATTCGGTCAGGCTCCACGCCGCCGCGATCCACAACGGCGCGACCGGCAGCGACCGCAGGTGCACCACCAGCGCGCCGAACAGGCCGACGAAGACTGCCTCGGCGGCGGCGAGCGCCAACCACGGCAACGGGCCGACGTACACCCCGATCCAGGGCAGCAGCGGCACCAGGAAACCGAGGCCGGCGAGATAGCCGTAGCCGAACCCCGCGCGGCGCCGCATCGGCACTGCAGTCAACACACCGACCAGGAGCGCGATCCCTGCGGGGGCGAGGAACCACAGCGGACGCGGCGGGAACGACGCGAACAGCAACAGTCCCGCGACGACGGCGAGCAGCGCGCGCAGCGCCACCATCGCGAAGGGCCGGCCGGTCACCGCGCGTACACGATCCGGCCGCGGTGCACACTGCGCACCAGCACCGGATCGGCGGTGCCCGGGCCGAGATCCGGCAGCGGCGCCACCCGCGACCGCGGATCCGTCGACCAGCGCTGCACCGAGT
>NZ_AJVB01000610.1:0-1973 GCF_000278445.1 Rhodococcus sp. R1101 | reverse complement strand
AAGCTAAGTTTTTAGCCGCGTTCGCAGACGTTCCCGATGCTGTGATCGTGCAGAGAATTCTGCGGGACAGGGTGAGAGAATCACTATCTGGCCGAGCGTTCTGAGCGTCAAAGTGGGTCCTCGCGATCCTTGTGTTCGTGGTCGCTGCTCTTCTCATGCGGATCGTCGCGCACGCTTCGTCGGGCACGATCACGCTGAGCGGTGGGGGTCTCGTCACTGGCCGAGAGTGCTCTATAGAGACGCGCGCGATATGTCAAAGTGCCTGTCTACCGTGCGGTTTAGGGTGGGCATCGTTGCAGCTCGGGTCGTCTCCGAGAAGCAACGCCGTGCACTTGCTGCCCGCGACCACGGCTGCGTGTTTCCCGGCTGGGGAGGGCCGTTCGCCACTGAGTAGGTCCCACAGCGACATCAGTCCGACGGCGGACTCGCAAACATCGACGATCTGGTACTTCTGTGTCGCTGTCACCCCATCGGCTCCCCTAGCACGCCCCATCCCCGAATGTGGACGCCGATTGCAGCGGAGTAGGGACTTCGGGGCTACGTCGCGCCGTGTCAGGCCCTCGGCGGAACCCGCTTGGTGACGATGCGGTGGATGAGCCGTGCCGCGGTTCGGGCCGTCCTGTTGTCGACGTCGAGCGACGGATTGAGTTCGGCGACGTCGACGACAGCGAGCTTGCCGCTCGCGCTCACCCGATCACACACATGCTGGATGATCTCGAGTGGAACGCCGTAAGCGGCGGGCGCGCTGACACCCGGTGCGACACCGGCAGGCAGGACATCGAGATCGATCGTCAGGTAGACGATGTCGACGTCGCCCAAGAAGTCGGTGAGGAACTCGTCGACCCGGGCCCGATCGGCGACACCGCAGTGATCGTCCAGCAGGTACCGGACCCCGAGGCGGTGCGCAGTGTCGAACAGCACGTTGGTGTTGCTGGGCTGGCTGATGCCGATGACGTCGTACCGGTGGCTGGTGCCCGCAGCCTTCTCGGCCTCGGCGATTTGGCGGAACGGCGTCCCGGAGCTCGGGATCGGGTCGCTGCGCAGATCGAAGTGGGCGTCGAGGTTGAGGATGCCCAGACGCGGATGCTGCTGCCGCAGCGCCGATCCGGCGACACCGAGGTAGGTGCCGTACGCGACCTCGTGGCCGCCGCCGAGGACCACCGCGAGCCGTCCGGAGTCGAGTGCCGTCGTCACGGCGCGGCCCAGCGCGTCCTGGCCTTCTTCGAGCCGGTCGCCCGTCACGGCGACGGTGCCCGCATCGGACAGCGCCGCCTCCTTCTCCAGGGCCATCGAGGACAGCGCCTTGCGGAGCGCGTCGGGTCCGGCAGCGGCGCCCTGGCGTCCCTTGTTGCGGCGCACGCCCTCGTCGCTGGCGAAGCCGATGAGGACCGTGCCGGGGCCCGCGCCGGGACGGTAGGGGGTGACGGCCTGATGCCAGCGAAGATGCTCGGGCCCGAGACCGTCGGTGCGTCCCGACCACGGCCCGGGAGCGATGTCGACGTCGATGTTGTTCGTCATGTCAGCTACCTGCTCCCTCGATCAGTTCGTGGTCGTCGCGAGGACGCCGTCCTTGAACACTTCACGAACCAGCGGCACACCGGGCCGGTAGGCGAGGTGAAGGTACGACGGTGCGTCGAGCGCGATGGCGTCGGCGCGGGCGCCGATCCGCAAGCTGCCGACGTCGTCGCGGCGCAGCGCCTTCGCGCCGCCCGCGGTGGCCGCCCACACGGCCTCGGCCGGGGTCATGTGCATGTCCCGGACGGCGATGGCAATGCAGAACGGCAGGCTGGTGGTGTAGCAGGTACCGGGATTGCAGTCCGCACCCAGCGCGACGGTGACGCCGGCGTCGATCAGCGCGCGGGCCCCGGGGTACTGGTTGCGGGTGGAGAAGTCGGCGCCCGGCAGCAGGGTCGCCACCGTCGAGCTGCCGGCGAGGGCGTCGATGTCGGCGTCGGTCACGTAGGTGACGTGGT
>NZ_AJVB01000609.1:0-1966 GCF_000278445.1 Rhodococcus sp. R1101 | reverse complement strand
GGACCCCCACCCACCCACGGACCTCCTCCGGTCCGGTCCTCCGGTCCGGGATCTGCGCCGCGCCTACGACACGGCCACCGCACTCGGCGACCGCATCGGATTGCCCGTCGAGATAGATACGCGACTGCGCGAGACGCATCTCGGCGAATGGCAGGGTCTGACCCACTCCGAGGTCGACGCCGTCGCTCCGGGTGCGCGCAGCTCCTGGCGTGCGGACGCCACCTGGGCACCGCCGGGAGGCGAGAACCGAGTGGACGTGGCGCGGCGCAGCATCGCCGTCGTCGGCGAACTGCTCGACAAGTACGAGAACTGGAGCGACCGGCCCATCGTGCTGGTCGCGCACGGTGGTCTGATCGCTGCGCTCACCGCGGCGCTACTCGATCTGCCGGTGGACCGATGGCCCGTCCTCGGTGGTCTGGGGAACACCGGCTGGGTGCAGCTCAGCGGGTACGGAGAGGTGCCGTCCTGGCGTCTCGACGTGTGGAACGCGTCGGCCGCGGTGGCCCCCGATGACGTCCTCTGAATCGACGCCCCTCGAGGCCGACGTCGCCCCGCGACGTCCGGTCCTGCTGGTGATCGGCGATTCGCTGAGCTATTACGGCCCGAAGGGCGGCCTGCCCGCCGATCATCCGCAGATCTGGCCCAACCTGGTCGCGGCCGAACTCGGGTGGGACGTCGAACTCGTCGCCCGGATCGGGTGGACCACACGCGACGCGTGGTGGGCGATGACCCAGGACCCACGCGTGTGGGCCGCGATTCCGCACGCCGGAGCCGTGGTCCTGGCCGTGGGCGGTATGGACACCCTGCCGTCGCCGCTGCCCACCGCACTGCGGGAAGGCCTGCGCTACATCCGCCCACCGGCTCTGCGCCGCGCGGCGCGCACCGCCTACGGGTGGTTGCAGCCGCGACTGTCGCCGCTCGGCCGCCCCGTGGCGCTCCCACCGCGGGTCAGCGTCGAATATCTCGAAACGATCAGGGACGCACTGGCATACATGCGTCCCGATCTGCCCGTGATCGGCACCCTGCCCTCGGTGCATCGGAGCGAACAATACCGGTCGGTCCATGCCGGCCGGCTCCCCGCGGCCCGTGCGATCACCCACTGGGCGGCCGAGAAGTCGGTTCCCCTCGTCGATCTCGCCGAGGCGGTGAGGGAGAACGTCTTCTCCGACGATGCGAATCCCGACGGGATCCACTGGGGCTGGGAGGGACACCGGCGTGTCGCCGCCGCGGTCGGCGACGCCGTGCGGATCGTGCATCGGGATGCGGAAGTCCCGGTGGAGGGCCTACGGTAGGCGTCGTGCCCGTCGTCGTCGTCACAGATTCGTCGAGTTGCCTCGACCCCGAACTGGTCGGTCGGTACGGTATCCGCGTAGTGCCGCTGCACATCATCGCGGCCGGACGCGACCTCCGCGAGGGTGTCGACGAATTGCCGGAGGACCTGTCGACCGTAACCACCTCCGGTCCGTCGCCCGCCGAGCTCACGGACGCCTACACCGAAGCCCTCGAGGCCAGCGGCGGCGACGGCGTGGTCGCGGTGCATCTCTCACGTGTGCTGTCCGGCACGTGGGACGCCGCCCGGCACGCCGCGGAATCGCTGGGCGACCGTATCCGGCTCGTCGATTCGCGGAACACCGCAATGGGTTCCGGCTTCGCCGTTCTCGAAGCGGTGCGCGCCGCTCGGGCCGGAGCCGATCTGGTACGGGTGCACGACCGGGCGGTGGAGGTCGCGGCGTCCGCCCGGACCCTGCTCGTCGTCGACCGGCTCGACCATCTGCGCCGGGGTGGCCGGATCGGCACGGCCACAGCATTGCTGGGCACCGCGCTCGCGATGAAGCCGGTCCTGCACATCTCCGACGGCAAGCTCGTCCTGCGGGAGAAGACCCGCACCATGACCAAGGCGATGGCGAAACTCGTCGACGGTGCGGCCACGGACGTCGGCGACGAACCGCTCGTCGCCGTGCACCAT
>NZ_AJVB01000608.1:0-1975 GCF_000278445.1 Rhodococcus sp. R1101 | reverse complement strand
TACGGCAGCAGCACCGCGCCGGTGGCGTACATGTGGTGCGCCCACACGGCGATGGACAGCGCCGCGATCGCCATCGTGGCGTAGACCAGGCCGGTGTATCCGAAGATCGGCTTGCGGGAGAAGACCGGGAAGATCTCCGAGACGATGCCGAAGAACGGCAGCGCGATGACGTACACCTCGGGGTGACCGAAGAACCAGAACAGGTGCTGCCACAGGAGCACGCCGCCGGTGGCGGGGTCGTAGATGTGGCCACCGAGGTGACGGTCGACGAACAGGCCCATGAAGGCGGCGGTCAGCAGCGGGAACACGAGCAGGATCAGCAGGCTGGTGATCAGGATGTTCCAGGTGAAGATCGGCATCCGGAACATGGTCATGCCCGGTGCACGCATGCACACCACGGTGGTGATGAAGTTGACGGCACCGAGGATGGTGCCCAGACCCATCACGCCGAGGCCGAGGATCCAGAAGTCGGCACCGACACCCGGGGAGTGGATTTCACTGGTGAGCGGCGTGTAGGCCGTCCAGCCGAAGTCCGCAGCGCCGCCGGGGGTGACGAAGCCGAGCATCACGATCGTCGCGCCGAACAGGTACAGCCAGTAGCTGAAGGCGTTCAGGCGCGGGAAGGCGACGTCGGGGGCGCCGATCTGCAGCGGCAGGATGTAGTTCGCGAAGGCGAACACGACCGGCGTCGCGTACATCAGCAGCATGACCGTGCCGTGCATCGTGAACAGCTGGTTGAACTGCTCGTTCGACAGGAACTGCAGGCCGGGGACCGCGAGCTCGGTGCGCATCAGCAGTGCCATCAGGCCGCCGATGAGGAAGAAGGCGAACGAGGTGACCATGTACATGATCCCCAACATCTTGGGATCTGTGGTCGTGATCATCTTGTGGATGAACGAACCCTTGGGTCCCTGCCGCGGCGGGTACGGCCTTGCTGCAGCTATCTCTGGGACTGGCTGGGGCGCTACGGCAGTCACTAATCCTCCTGAATGCGCGCTCGACCTCGGGCTGGAGGCGAACGGTCTCTGGCTTGCGCTCATCGAATCGTAGACCCTCCCCGAAACGGTCGCCCTCCGGGTCCTACTCGCTGTCGTACTCGACTCGCGAGGCTACCTGGAGCGGAGCCGACAACCACACTCGGCCGCTGTGCCACACCTCACACCCCGGACCCGGGGACGTGGCTCCACCACGAACGAAGAGCGCGAGTTAGGGTGCACTTACCCCCCTCGTAATACAGAAGGACCACCCGTGCTTGTTCTCCCCTCCCGTCCCGTCCGGCTCGCTGCAGCCCTGCTGACCACCGGACTCCTCGTCACCGGTTGCGGTGCGGCCGACGCCGCCGACGAGTCTTCCGCTGCGGCCGGCGCCGACGCGACCGGCTTTCCCCGGACCGTCGAGCATTTCCGCGGTTCCACCACGATCGAGAACGAACCGACCCGCATCGTCGCGCTCGACACGAGTTACGCGGATGCCGTGCTGCTCCTCGAAGCACCGCTCGTCGGACACGTCGACTACCGGACAGAAGGTTTCCCCGACTATCTCGGCGACTCGCGTGAGTACGCGGCCGACGCCGTGTCGGTCGGGAAGACCGCGGACGTGAGCCTCGAACAGGTGGCCGCGCTCGAGCCGGATCTCATCCTCTCGGCGGAGGTGCGTGACGGGGAGAACTACGAGGAACTGTCCGCCATCGCCCCGACCGTCTTCTCCCAGTCGACCGGGCCGACGTGGAAGGACAACATCCGGCTCGTCGCTCAGGCCATCGGCAAGGAGGACCTCGCCGAGCAGAAGATCTCCGAGTACGAGGAACGCGCCGCAGCCATCGGTGCGGACATCAACGCCAAGGCGGGCAACCCGACGATCTCGATCGTCCGCTTCGCCGGTGAGCCGACGGCCCGGCTGTACCGCACCAGCTCGTTCAGCGGCGTCGTACTCGAGGACGCCGGTCTCGCCCGCCCGGCGAGCCAGGGCCCCGATC
>NZ_AJVB01000607.1:0-1974 GCF_000278445.1 Rhodococcus sp. R1101 | reverse complement strand
ACCGGACGAGACGGGTGAACTGGACTACATCGGCCGCACCGACTTCCAGGTCAAGCTCCGCGGTCTGCGCATCGAACTCGGTGAGATCGAAACCGCGCTGCTCGACCTCGACGAGGTCGACCAGGCCGTGGTGCTCGTCCGGCAGGACCAGCTCGTCGCCTACGTCGTCCCGCAGCCCGGAGCGACCTTCGATCAGGCGGTGGCCGGTGCGGCACTGTCCGCGCAGTTGCCGGCCTACATGGTCCCCGCCACCTACGTGCTCCTCGACGCCATGCCGCTGGGTGCGTCCGGCAAGCTCGACCGCAAGGCACTGCCCGATCCGGTCTTCGAGGTCAGGGCGTTCCGCGCTCCCACCACCTCCACGGAACAGGTCGTGGCGTCGACCTACTCCGAGGTTCTCGGCGTCGACCGCGTCGGTCTCGACGACGACTTCTTCGCGCTCGGCGGAAACTCGCTCATCGCCACCCGAGTGGTCTCCCGCATCGGTGCCGCGCTGAACGCCACCGTGCCCCTGCGACTGCTGTTCGAGGCCGCGACCGTCGAAGACCTTGCGGCGCGCCTCGAACACGGAGTGTCGGGTGGCCCGCGCCGTCCCCTCGTCGCCGGCGAACGACCCGACCGGGTTCCGCTGTCGCTCGCGCAGCAGCGCTACTGGTTCCTCAACCAGTTCGACACGGCGTCCTCGGCGGTCGACAACATCCCGATCGCTGTGCGGCTCGTCGGCGACCTCGATGTCGACGCGCTCCGCGCGGCAGCACGCGACGTCATCGCCCGGCACGAATCGCTCCGCACCATCTACCCGGACTCGCCCGACGGACCACACCAGGTGGTGCTCCCGCTCGACGGTGCGCTGCCCGAACTCGTCGTGCGCGACGTCGCGGAGGCCGAACTCGAACCCGAGATCGTGGCCTTCATGTCGACGACCTTCGACGTGACCGCCGAGGTGCCGGTCGCGGTGCGCATCTTCCGCGTCAGCGACGACGAGCACATTCTCGCGCTGGTCGTCCACCACGTGTCGGCCGACGGCGCGTCGGTCGGCCCGCTGACCCGCGACCTGATGACGGCCTACGTGGCACGGTCGCGGGGCGACGCGCCGGCGTGGGAGCCGCTGCCCGTGCAGTACGCCGACTACGCGTTGTGGCAGCGCGAGGTGCTCGGCAGCGAGGACGATCCCGAATCGCTTGCCGCGAAGCAGGTCGCGTACTGGAAGCAGGCGCTCGCCGGCCTGCCCGACCAGCTCGACCTCCCGTCCGATCGTCAGCGTCCGCCGAGTCAGAGCTTCCGCGGCGAATCGTTGCAGTTCACGATCTCGCCCGAATTGCACCGCGGTCTCCAGGAACTTGCGCGGTCGAAGAACGCGACGTTGTTCATGGTCGTCAACGCGGCCTTCGCGACCGTGCTCGCCCGACTCTCGGGCACGCGCGACATCGCGATCGGCACCCCGATCGCCGGTCGCGGCGAGCGCGAGCTCGACGATCTGATCGGCATGTTCGTCAACACGCTGGTCTTCCGCAGCGACGTCGATCCGGCCCAGTCCTTCGAGCGACTCCTCGAAGGCACCCGCGAGACCGACCTCGGTGCCTTCGCGAACGCCGATGTGCCGTTCGAACGCTTGGTGGAAGTGCTCAACCCGGTGCGCTCGACCGCCCGCAACCCGCTCTTCCAGGTGGGTCTGTCGTTCCAGAATCTGGCGCGCACCCAGCTCGAACTGCCCGGCCTGACGGTGAGCTCCACCGATTTCGAGCTGCAGCTCGCCAAGACCGACCTGCAGCTCACGGTGTTCGACCATTACGACGACGACGGTGCGCCCGACGTCATCGACGCCACCTTCACGTACGCGACCGATCTGTTCGACGAGTCGACGGTCGCGGGCTTCGCGCAGCGCTTCGTGCGTGTCCTCGAAGCGATCGTCACCGACCCGGCCACGGCCGTCGGCGACATCGACATGCTCGACGGATCCGAGCGGGTCGAGAT
>NZ_AJVB01000606.1:0-1978 GCF_000278445.1 Rhodococcus sp. R1101 | reverse complement strand
GCGCCAGGCCGACATCGGAGTGGCGATGGGGCGTTCGGGCACGGACGTCGCGCGCGAAGCTGCCGTCATGGTCCTCGTCGACGACAATTTCGCCACGATCGTCGGCGCCATCGAAGCGGGCCGGCGCGTCTACGACAACGTCCGCAAATTCATCGTCTACATCTTCGCGCACGCCACACCGGAGGTCGTGCCGTTCCTCGCGTACGCACTCACCAGCGGCGCGATCCCTCTACCGCTGACCATCATGCAGATCCTGGCCGTGGATCTCGGCACCGAGACACTTCCCGCCCTGGCACTCGGTCGTGAGAACGCCGAACCGGATCTGATGCGACGTCCGCCTCGGCCGCGTACACAGTCGGTGATCGACGGCCCCATGCTCGCCCGCTCATGGGGCCTGCTCGGTGGCGTTTCGGCCGTCCTCGTGATGGGACTGTTCCTGCTCACCCTCCTCGACGGCGGATGGACCTTCGGGGCCGACACCGGCACCGGAGAACTGCACCACACCTGGCAGCAGGCGACGACGATGACCTTTCTCGGCATCGTCGCCTGCCAGATCGGCACCGCCATGGCGGCCCGCACCAGCCGCAGTCCACTCGCCCGAATCGGATTCACCACGAATCGGATGCTGTTGTGGGGCATCGCCTTCGAAATCGTCTTTGCGGCAGCGGTCGTGACCCTTCCCCCGCTGCAGACCGTCTTCGGTACCGCAGTCCCGGACATCTGGCTGCTGACCCTGTTGCTTCCCTTACCGGTCATCGTGTGGGGATGCGACGAGTTGTTCCGATGGTGGCGTCGGACTCGGAACGGAGCGCAACACGGATGAACGAGCAACCGACGCGACGCTGGCTCACGACGTGGATCGCGGTGGTGACGGCAGGAGAAGCGGCGGGTTTCGCTGTGCCCGCCGCAGTCGGCGTCCTCACGAGGGATTCCGCATCGGCATTTCCGTTGCTTCTGGCCGCGGGTGCCGCGGAAGGTGCGATCCTGGGAATCTCGCAGGCAGCGGTACTGCACCGGCGGCTGCCGCAACTGTCGAGACGGAGATGGGTGGCACTCACAGCGGCAGCGGCGACGGCGGCGTACGCGATCGGTCTCCTGCCTTCCGCACTCGCCGCCCGGTGGACGAGTTGGCCACTGATCGCGCAGGTGCTCTTCTTCGGAGCGGGCGCTGTCGTCCTCCTGACGTCGATCGGTCTCGCTCAATGGCTCGAACTACGCCGTCATCTGTCCGGTGCGACCTGGTGGATACTCGGAACGGCTCTCGGCTGGCTCGTCGGTCTCGCCGTCTTCTTCGCGGTAGCTCCACCGTTCTGGCACCCCGGCCAACCCCCGGCGCTCGTCGTGGCGATCGGACTCGTCGCGGGCGTGGGCATGGCGCTCGCCATGGCTGCGGTGACGGGCGCGACCATGTCGGTCCTGCTCAGGCGGCAGACCCCCTCCGTCCCACGAGTCGCGCAGTCCTCGGAATCTCGACGGGGACGACCGTGAGCGCACTCGGCGAAATTCCTTGCAGAACTCCGCTGGATCGGTTTCACTGGTCTCCGATGGAGGGGAGTATCCCCCAACCGTCTCGTCGTCACGACGGTCCGGCGATCCGGACCCGGCGAGCGGGCCTGTCTCGGCGGGCGGGAAAGACCTCCGGTTGATCACGAACCGGAGGTGTGTCGATGACTGTTCCGTTCTGGGCCTGGGCCGCGGTGCTGGGATCCATCGTGGTGATGCTCGCGATCGACCTGTTCGCCCACCGCCGCGCCCATGTGATCGGGGTGCGTGAGGCGGCGGTCTGGTCCGCCGTGTGGGTCGGCTTCGGGATCGGGTTCGGTGTTCTGATCTGGCTCAATGCCGGCGCGGAGTTCGGCCGGCAGTACTTCACAGGATACCTGATCGAGAAATCCCTCGCAGTGGACAACGTCTTCGTGTGGGCGATCATCTTCACATATTTCGCGGTGCCCCGCCGGTTGCAGCACCGGGTGCTCTT
>NZ_AJVB01000605.1:0-1994 GCF_000278445.1 Rhodococcus sp. R1101 | reverse complement strand
TGTGGGCGGGATGAGAGGAGGGCGAAGTGGCGGCTTATGACCGCGGGTCGTCGAATCCTCCGAGATATCGCGCCTCCCACCACAGCGGACTGTGCGCAGCGATCCGTGCTCGTCGGCTCAGGGCAGGCCGAGAATGACGCGGCTGCGAGCCGGCGAACAGGTTCACTGCAATGTCCGTTCTGTATGGAATGACCGTATGGGTGTCGCGTGTGCCGCCGCCCGCGTTACACACTCCCGAAGCGCTCTCACAGCACCCCGGACCACGGGCGCGAACTGGTCATCGGAGCGCGCAATAACGCGCACCGATGACCGTTTCGCGCGTCGCTATCGAGTCGCCCTCTGCCGGTGTCCGGGGCGCCTGAATCCACCCGGTGATTGCCGCACAGCGGAACGGGCTACCCATCCGGGTAACCACCGGAAACATCGCAGTCGGGAGGCACGTTCATGAGTGACGACAGTTTCGGCGCACGCGACACCCTGAAGGTCGACGACACCGACTATCGGATCTATCGCATCGACAGGGTCCCGGGCTCGGAGCGACTGCCGTACAGCCTCAAGGTCCTGTTGGAGAACCTGCTGCGCACCGAGGACGGGCGTCTCGTCACCCGGGAGCAGATCGAAGCGGTCGCGGGATGGGATCCGAAGTCGACGCACAACCCGGAGATCCAGTTCTCCCCGGCGCGCGTCCTCATGCAGGACTTCACCGGCGTGCCGTGCGTCGTGGACCTCGTCGCGATGCGCGACGCCATGACGCAGCAGGGCGGCGACCCGAAGCGCATCAACCCTCTGATTCCCACCGAACTCGTCATCGACCATTCGGTGATCGCCGATGTCTTCGGCACCGAGGACGCCTTCCGGGTCAACACCGATCTCGAGTTCCAGCGCAATCGTGAACGCTACGAGCTGCTGCGCTGGGCGCAGGGTGCCTTCGACGATTTCAAGGTGGTTCCGCCCGGCACCGGCATCTGCCATCAGGTGAACCTCGAGTACCTGGCCCGCGTCGTCTTCACGCGGGAGGACGGGGACGGCGGGCTCGTCGCCTATCCCGATTCGCTCGTCGGCACCGACTCGCACACCCCCATGGTCAACGGCCTCGGCGTGGTCGGCTGGGGTGTCGGTGGTATCGAAGCCGAAGCGGCGATGCTGGGCCAGCCCGCGTCGATGTTGATCCCGCAGGTCGTCGGCTTCAAGCTCACCGGCGAGCTGACGGAAGGCACGACGGCGACCGACCTCGTGCTCACCGTCGCCGAGATGCTCCGCAAGACAGGCGTGGTCGGCAAGTTCGTCGAGTTCTTCGGTCCCGGCGTGGCCAACGTGCCGCTCGCCAACCGCGCGACCATCGGCAACATGAGCCCGGAGTACGGCTCGACGATCTCGATCTTCCCGATCGACGACGTCACCCTCGACTACCTGCGCCTCACTGGCCGCGACGACCGGCAGATCCGTCTCGTCGAGGCGTATGCGAAGGAACAGGGTCTGTGGCACGACCCGGATCGCGAGCCCGAGTACAGCGAGGTCGTCGAACTGGATCTGGCGAAGGTCCGCCCGTCCGTCGCCGGCCCGAAGCGACCGCAGGACCGCATTCCGGTCGCGCTCACGCCCAAGGCGGTGACCTCGCTGCTCAACGGTGAGGAGGTGCCCGACGTCGTCTCCCGCGTCCAGGATTCGGGTGTCGACGAGGGCGTGCTCGAATCGTTCCCTGCCAGCGATCCGGTGTCGGTGCGCAGCGAGGACTCCCGCGACGAGCCGCGCGAGCCCGTACCCGACGATGCCGATACCTCGGCGCCGCCGTCGAAGAAGGTCCCGGTGCGGATCGGCGACGGCGACGAGTTCGAACTCGACAACGGCCACGTGGTGATCGCGGCGATCACGTCGTGCACGAACACGTCGAACCCGTCGGTGATGATCGGCGCGGCGCTGCTCGCGAAGAAGGCGGTCGAGAAGGGGCTGCGGAGCAAGCCGTGGGTGAAGACCACGCTGGCTCCGGGGTCGCG
>NZ_AJVB01000604.1:0-1996 GCF_000278445.1 Rhodococcus sp. R1101 | reverse complement strand
GCTGTCGGCCTTGGTGTCGAGGTACTTGTGCGCGATGCGGCGGTCGATGCGGGTGACGTCGCAGTCGACGCAGATCGCGACACCGTCGTTCATGGTGACGGCCAGCGGCTGCGCACCGCCCATGCCGCCCATGCCGGCGGTGAGGGTGATGGTGCCGGCCAGGGTGCCGTCGAAGCGCTTGCGGGCGATCGCGCCGAAGGTCTCGTACGTGCCCTGCAGGATGCCCTGGGTGCCGATGTAGATCCAGGAACCGGCCGTCATCTGGCCGTACATCATCAGGCCCTCGGCCTCGAGCTTGCGGAACTGCTCCCAGTTGGCCCAGTCGCCGACGAGGTTGGAGTTGGCGAGCAGCACGCGCGGCGCCCACTCGTTGGTGCGGAAGACGCCGACCGGCTTGCCGGACTGCACCAGCATGGTCTCGTCGTTCTTCAGGGTCTTCAGGGTGGCGACCATCGCGTCGAACGCGGCCCAGCTGCGGGCGGCGCGGCCGGTGCCGCCGTAGACGACCAGGTTGTCGGGGTGCTCGGCAACCTCGGGATCGAGGTTGTTCATGAGCATGCGCAGCGCGCCCTCCTGCTGCCACCCGAGGGTGTTCAGCTCGGAGCCGCGGGGGGCGCTGACCGGGCGGGCCTCGTGGCCGGGTGAGGTGATGTCCATCGGGTAACTCCTAGCTAATCGGGCGGTGAGGGCGCGGGGGTGTCGAGCGGTTCCGGTGCGACGCCGTTGTCGCCCGAATCCGGGTGGGTCTAGCTGTTGTGCGCTGGCTCACGTTCTGCAACTATGACTTGTATATTCCTGTCTATACAAGTTGATGTCAAGGGGCACCCGGAAGTCCCGCCCCTGATGTCGCGAGATGTACGACCCCGATGAACGGACACGACGACCAGCCGGGTGCAGCGTGGCACCCGGCGGAAGGTTCCCAGATGAACAGCGTCTCCACCCACCCCGATCCGACCCCGAACCCCAGCGAGATCGACGATGCTCTCGCCCGAATCTTCCGCAGCTGGGACGAGCGCCTGCTCGCCGGCGCCGACCCTGCCGCGCGCGAGCGCCTCGCCGCGTTCGTCGCGGACCTGCCCGCCGGTTACAAGCAGGACATCCGTCCCGACCGCGCGCGCGTCGACCTTGCCATCCTCGGTCAACTGTCCGACGGTGCGGTTGACGTTCGGATCGTTCCCGACGCGACCGCGCGCGGTACCCACCGCCTGTCGCTGTACGTCGGCGGGCGTCCCGCGTCGCTCGGGGATCTCATGCCGCTGCTGCAGAGCCTGGGCGTCGAGGTGCTCGACGAGCGCCCCTACGCGCTCGCCTCTCCTGACGGAATGCCGTGCTGGATCTACGAATTCACCGTTCGGTACACGATCGCGCCGGAAGACGGGTTCGACGAGTTCGCCGAGCGCTTCGGCGGCGCCGTCCAGGCGCTGTGGCAGGGCGTGGCCGAGGCGGACCGCCTGAACGAACTGGTGGCGCGCGCGGGTCTGCACTGGCGTGAGGTCACCGTGCTGCGCGCGTACGCGGAGTTCCTGCGGCAGGCCGGATTCCCCTACAGCAGTGCCTATGTGGCCGACGCGCTGTGTCGGCATCCGGAGATCGCGGCCGCACTGGTCGAGTGCTTCTCCGCGCGTTTCGATCCCCGCTCCGATCCGTCCGCATCCTCCGACGGCCGCGGCGCGGAATCCATTGCCGCAGCGTCGACGCTGATCGAGTCGGTGCTGGGACTCGACGAGGACCGCATCTTCCGGGCGCTGCTGGGCGTGGTCCGCAACACCGTGCGCACCAACCACTTCGCCACCCCGGCGCGGGAAACGCTGGCGCTGAAGCTCGATTCGCGGAACATCGGTGAGCTGCCCGAGCCCCGGCCCCGGCACGAGATCTTCGTCTACTCTCCGGTCGTGGCAGGCGTGCACATGCGTTTCGGGTCGGTGGCACGCGGCGGTCTGCGCTGGTCGGATCGGCGTGAGGACTTCCGCACCGAGGTGCTCGGCCTGGTCAAGGC
>NZ_AJVB01000603.1:0-2003 GCF_000278445.1 Rhodococcus sp. R1101 | reverse complement strand
AAGGCGCAACGTGGATTCGAGATCGCCGGTCGCGGCCTGTTGTTCGTCGGATTCCTCCCTCCCGCTTGGGTCGCCGGCGTGGCGGCGCTGAGCGTGTCGAAGATCCTCGACAACATGGAGATCGGGCACAACGTGATGCACGGCCAGTACGACTGGATGCGCGAACCGTCGCTGAATTCGCGTGTATTCGAATGGGACACGGTGTGCCCGTCGGACCAGTGGCGGCACTCGCACAACTACCTGCACCACACCTACACCAACATCCTCGGTCAGGATCGCGACATCGGATACGGGGTCCTGCGCATGGATCCCGCGCAGAAGTGGCATCTCTACTATCTCGGCAACCCGGTCTACGCGACCGTGCTCATGTTCATGTTCGAGTGGGGCGTGATGATGCACGATGCCGAGGTCGATCGGATCGTCGCCGGCACGCGGTCGTGGCGCCACGTGATCCCGATCGCGAAGGGATGGTGGCGCAAGGCCCGTCGCCAGGTGATCAAGGACTACGTCGCCTTCCCGCTGCTGAGCGGCCCGATGTTCGTGCCGACGCTGCTCGGCAACGTCACCGCCAATGTGGTGCGCAACGTGTGGGCGTACTCGATCATCTTCTGCGGCCATTTCCCGTCCGGTGTGCAGTCCTTCACCGAGGAGGAGACCGCCGACGAGACCCGTGGTGAGTGGTACGTCCGGCAGATGCTGGGCAGCGCGAACATCACCGGCTCCCCGCTGTTCCACATCATGTCCGGAAACCTGTCGCACCAGATCGAGCACCACCTGTTCCCGGACCTGCCGGCCCACCGCTATCCGGAACTCGCCCCGAAGGTGCGGGAGCTGTGCGAGAAGCACGGACTTCCGTACAACACCGGTGGCTTCACCGCCCAGGTGACGTCGGTGTGGAAGAAGATCTTCCAGCTCGCTCTTCCGCCGGGATGGGTGCGTTCGGAACCCGAGTCGGGCGTCGTCATCGAACGTCGACGCGCTACGGACCACCGGGTCGGCGATGCGGGTACCCTCGCGGACGACACGATCGAGGGGGTCGAACATGGTGGGAAGATTCGAGCGTAACAAGGACACGGTCCAGGAGGTCACCGAGTCGGCCGCCACCCACGTCGGCGCGATCGCCGGGATCATCACCGGAGCGGTCCGGGACGTCACCCGCGAGATCGGTGAGTGGATCACCGATGCGATCGAGATGCGGGAGGCCGCCCGCGCGGCGCGGGACGACGACGAACGCGAGGAAGGGCCGGCGACGCCGGATCGGCATCGCTCGGCCCCTCCCGAGGAGTAGCGAGACGCGGTCTCTACCGTGCGGGCAGGCCCGTCGTGACACGGGTGACGAACTCGGCCACCTCGTCGCGCATCTCGCCGCTGCGCGGCACCGCGCCCGACATCCAGAAGGCGCCGTGTACGAGTCCGTCGAAACGACGGATCGTCACGTCCACACCGGCCTCCCGTAGGCGTTGTCCGTAGAGCTCACCTTCGTCGCGGAGCACTTCGTTCTCGGTGGTGAGCACCAGGGTCGGTGGCAGGCCGTCGAAACGCTCGGCACGCGCCGGAAGTGCGTACGGCCTCTCTGCGTCCTCGGCCGACGCGAAGTACTGCTCGAGGAACCAGTCCATGTCGGCGGCGGTGATGATGTATCCCTCGGCGAACTCGCGGCGCGAGGGCACGTCCGCAGCCCGGTCCACCGCCGGATAGATGAGGACCTGCCCCCGCAACGCGGGCGCTCCCTCGTCGCGGGCCCGCAAGGCGACACCGGCCGCGAGGTTGCCACCGGCACTGTCGCCCATGACCACCACGTCGTCCGGGTCGCCGCCGTACTCGGCGATGTGGTCGGTGACCCACTGCAACGCAGCCCAGGCATCGTCGGTCGCCGCGGGGAACCGATGTTCCGGCGCGAGGCGGTATCCCGCGGTCACGACGGTGGCCCCGGTGGCGCGGGAGATCGCCCGCGCCGGTTCGTCCACCACGGTGAGGTCGCCGGCGACGAACCCGCCGCCGTG
>NZ_AJVB01000602.1:0-2012 GCF_000278445.1 Rhodococcus sp. R1101 | reverse complement strand
GGGGGTGTAGATCCGCAGGGGGAGAGGGATGCCGTCGCTCTCGTAGTGGGTCTCGTCCACGCGGTCGACGTCCTGCGGTGGGAGTTGGAGGTCGGTGAAGGTCGCGATCGTGGCGCGGACCTGCTCGACCGTCATCTGCGAGAACGACGTGAATCCCTGCTGCTCGAGTCCTGTGATGAGGCCGGCGGCGTGCTCGTCGAGTGCCATGGGTGTTTTCCTTCCGAGATGGGGAGAGGCGCGCTACGAGGCGGCCGGGACGGTGGCTTGTGCCGGGGCCAGGTCGAAGCCGACGTAGCCGCCCTCGACGATGTCCGCACAGGTCTGCCGATAGGTCGGGGCACCGCCCAGATAGACCATGCAGGCACGCGGTTTACCGGGGATGTTCGCGCCCATGTACCACGAGTCGGTCTGCGGCAGCAGCGTCTGTTCGGCGATCTCGGTGGTGGTGCGCACCCAGTCGGCTTCGGCTTCGGCGGTGGGTTCGATGACGTCGAGATCGTGTGCGCGCAGATACGCGATCGCGTCGGTCGCGAAGTCGACATGATCTTCGATGGCCAGCGGCATGTTGTAGAGCACCGAGGGCGACTGGGGCCCGGTGATCGTGAAGAGGTTGGGAAACTCGTCGATCATGATGCCGAGATAGGTGCGTGGCCCGTGCGCCCACTTGTCGGCCAGGCGCAGTCCGCCGCGTCCACGGATGTCCATGGCCATGAGCGGGCCGGTCATCGCGTCGAAGCCGGTCGCGAGCACGATGGTGTCGACCTCGTAGATGCGGTCGCCGACGCGCACACCGGTTTCGGTGATCTCGCTGATCGGGGTGCTCTTCACATCGACGAGGTGCACGTTGTCACGGTTGTAGGCCTCGTAGTAGTTCGTCTCGAGGGGGGGACGTTTCGTGGCGTAGGCATATCCCCGGGGTGCGAGCTTGTCGGCCTTGTCAGGGTCCTGCACCCGCTCGCGGATCCGTTCGCGGATGTACTCGGCGGCGGTGTCGTTGGCCTTCCTGTCGACGAGGATGTCCTGGAAGCTGTCGATGAACAGGCGGAACCCGCCCGCATTCCAGCGTTCGTCGAACACCCGCCGACGCTCCTCGGCGTCGACGGCCAGCGCCGACGGCCGGACCTGGTCGAACGGAACGCCCAGGAAGTGGTTGCGCGCGGCATCTCTCAGTTCGGGGTAGGCCTTCTTGGCCTCGTCGAGTGCCTGCGGGTCGAGCGGGCCGTTCCCGAGCGGGGTGGCGAACTGCGGTGTGCGCTGGAAGACCACCAGTTCCGCGGCCTGTTGCGCGATCAGAGGGATCGCCTGGATTCCACTGGCACCGGTGCCGATGACCGCGACGCGCCTGCCGGTGAAGTCGACGGGTTCGTGCGGCCAGTTGCCGGTGAGCAGGACTTCGCCGCGGAAGTTCTCGATCCCCCCGAACTCGGGCTTCTTGGGGACCGAGAGGTTACCGGCACCGGAGATGAACCACCGGGCCGTCACGGTCTCGCCGGTGTCGGTGCGGACCGTCCACCACGAGTTCTCGTCGTCCCAGTGCACACCGATCACCCGCGTGCCGAATGTGATTCCCTTCCGCAGGTCGAAGCGGTCGGCCACGTGGTTCAGGTAGCGGAGGATCTCCGGCTGCCCGGCGAACTTCTCGCTCCACTGCCACTCCTGCTGCAGGTCGTCGTCGAACGAGTAGGAGTAGTGGATCGACTCGATGTCGCAGCGGGCACCGGGATAGCGGTTCCAGTACCAGGTGCCACCCACATCGTCGCCGGCTTCGAAGACGCGCACCGACATGTTCATGGTGTCGCGGAGCTTGTGCAGCGCGTACAACCCGGCGAATCCGGCTCCTACGACGACGACGTCGGTGTCGGGGGTGATGGACGAAGTAGTCATCTGTCCTGGCTCCTCGGTATCGGGGATGTCGCTCCGGCGGGTGAACCGAAGGTCTGCATCGACGATGACGCGGATCACACTTGAGGACGCGGGGCGAATTACCCTATTCACTACCTGTGTTGGCCGTC
>NZ_AJVB01000601.1:0-2012 GCF_000278445.1 Rhodococcus sp. R1101 | reverse complement strand
CGCCGAGACGCTCGGTGAGCCGTCCGACCTGTTCGATCGGTATGTGACGACACCGCCGGCGCAGTTGCGGATGATCCATTATCCCTACGATCCCAGTGCATCCGACCGCCCCGGTATCGGCGCTCACACCGACTACGAAATGTTCACGCTGCTCCTGCCCACGGCGCCGGGGCTCGAAGTGGTCAACGCCGACGGAGACTGGATCGAGGTCCCCTACCGCGACGATGCTTTCGTCCTGAATATCGGTGACCTGCTGGAGATCTGGACGAACGGTGTGTTTACAGCGACGTCACATCGGGTGCGTAAGGTTGCTCAGGAGCGTTACTCGTTCCCCTTGTTCTTCAACGTCGACTACGACACCCGGGTCGAGCCGCTGGAGAGGTTCGTCGACGCGGACGGACCACGATACGACGGAGTGACGGCCGGCGAGCATCTGTTCGCGCAGACCGCTCAGAGCTTCACCTATCTCCGCAACCGGCTCGACTCCGGCGAGATCGTTCTTCCCGACAATGCCCGCCCCCTCTATTCGCTCGGACGCGAAGCCCAACGCAGCGCTCCTGCCGTCTGACCTTCTCTATACGGAGCTGCCATGATCATCACCGGTGTTGCCGTGTGCCTCGTCGTACTTCTCGGGGCCGGCTTCTACTCCACCCGCAAGGTCCGCGGACAGGCGGGCAACTTCCTGCTCGCCGGTCGCTCGCTGGGCGCACCCGTTCTCGCCGTCCTGCTCATGTCCCAGGTCATCGACTCCAACGCGACCCTCGGTTCGGCCGACCTCGCGGCCGGATTCGGATTCTGGGCCGGCGCGGCGATGCCCCTCGGCGTCGCGCTCAGTGTTCTGCTCGTCGGAATCTTCTTCGCGAAGCGCCTGCGGGCGACCGGCGTGGTGACTCTGCCGGAGTTCTTCGCCCGGCGCTTCGGGCGCGGCACCGAGATCACCGCCTCCGTCCTCACCGTGGGCAGCTTCGGCATCCTCCTCGCCGGCAACCTCGTCGCGCTGGCCTACCTCCTGCAGTACTTCCTCGGTCTGAACTACACCGCTGCGGTACTGGTGATCATCCCGTTCGTGCTCGCCTACACGATGGCCGGCGGCATGTTCGCGAGCGTCTACACCGGCATGGTCCAGTTCGCCGTGATGGCCGTCGGTATCGTCTCCCTCCTCGCATGGGTGGCCCTCGGTCCCGGCTTCACCCACGGTGACGGCCTCGGCATCGGCGATCTCGGGCAGCTCGCCGACCCGGCGCAGGGCGCCGCGATCAACTGGGCCACGATCGTCGCTCTCGGACTCGGCAACCTCGTCGCGATCGACCTGATGCAGCGTGTGTTCTCCGCCAAGTCGCCGCACGCGGCGCAGCGCGCCTGCTTCTCCGCGGCGACCGGCATCCTCGTGCTGTGCGTGCCGCTGTCCTTCGTCGCTCTCGCCGCGGTCTCGATCGTCGGTGACAGCGCCGCCGACGCGCCGATCCTCTACGTCCTGCTCGGGCAGTACACCCCTCAGTGGTTGTCGATCCTGGTCCTGTCCGGTCTGGTCACCGCGTCGCTGACCACCATCAGTGGGGTGCTGCTGTCCACCGCGACGGTCCTGGTGCGCAACGTCTTCCGAGTCGGTGGCGAGAACGCCGCGATGTCCTCGGACGTCATGAAGGCCACGCGCCTGCTCATGCTGCCCATGGCGGCCTTCGGCGCGCTCGTCGCCCTGCGCGTTCCGCAGACGGGCATCCTTCTCACCCTCACCTTCGATCTTCTGCTCGCCTCGCTCGTCGTTCCGTTCATCCTCGGGCTGTTCTGGTCGCGTGGGGACGGGCGTGCCGTGGCGGCCGCCGCGATCGCCGGCATCACGGTGCGCGCCGGCTTCTTCGTCCTCACCCCGACGATCTACGGCGTCGACAACACCCTGCTGTACATCCCGAACTCACTGGTCACCTCGTCCGTCGACGGTTGGACCACCTTCATCGGATTCCTGGTGTCGCTGGTCGCCTACGTGACGGTCGCGCTGGTGCGACGCCCCGTCT
>NZ_AJVB01000600.1:0-2026 GCF_000278445.1 Rhodococcus sp. R1101 | reverse complement strand
GGTCACCGCGACGACCGCGTGGCGCACGCCGAGCGCGTCGAGCGCCGCGAGATGTTCGGCTGCTTGGGGCATCCACGGATCGTCGGCGGCCACCACGAACAGCGCGGCCGGGACCGATCCCACCCCGGAGAGCATCGTCGTCAGGAAACGCTCGTGTCCGGGGACGTCGACGAAGGCGACCTCCCCCACTTCGGTCCAGGACGTCCAGCAGTAGCCGAGCTCGATGGTCAGTCCTCGCCGCCGTTCCTCGGCGAGCCGATCCGGATTCGCGCCGGTGAGCGCTTCGACCAGCGTCGACTTGCCGTGGTCGACATGACCGGCGGTCGCGACGACGTGCATCAGCGTCCTTCGCGGCGGGCCACACGCGTCACGGCGCCGATCAGATCGCGGTCCTCACCGGGGTCGACGGCGAGCAGGTCGAGCAGCAACCTGCCCCGTTCCACACGGCCGACGACCGGGTGTTCGCCGAGACGCAACGGCACGGCGAAGTGTTCGGGCAGCGCGATCGCCACGCTCGGCAGGGTCACATCCGGGGCGCCGCCACCACCGACGACGCCGTCGGAGTCGACCACCTCGGGCTCGCACTCGGCAGGCAGCGCAGCGCAGATCGCCCGGGCACGGGCGCGAAGGTCCTCCGGCCGCGTGGCCAGTGCTGCCGCGACGGGAGGCGTCGGTCCCGTCAGGGTCGCTTCCAGCGCGGCGAGGGTGAGCTTGTCGACGCGTAATGCCCGTGCGAACGGATCGCGGCGCAGGCGTTCCACCAGCTCGGCCCGTCCGAGCAGCAGCCCCGCCTGCGGACCACCCAGCAGCTTGTCGCCCGAAGCCGTGACCAGGTCGGCGCCGGCGCGCAGGGCACTGGTGGCGTCGGGCTCGTTCGGCAGGCGTGGATGCGGTGCGAGCAGTCCCGACCCGATGTCGACCACGACGGGCGGACCGAGCCCCGTGAGTTCGCGGACCGAGACGGACGACGTGAAGCCGGTGACCGTGAAGTTCGACGGATGCACCTTGAGGACGAAGGCGGTGTCGTCGTCGTCGACGGCCGCGGCGTAGTCGCTCAGGCGGACACGGTTGGTGGTACCGACCTCCCGCAGCGCGGCACCGACCGATTCCAGCAGTTCCGGGATCCGGAAGCCGTCGCCGATCTCGACCAGTTCGCCCCGCGCGATCACGATCGAGCGGCCCCCGCGGGCAAGCACCCGCGTGGCCAGAGCGAGAGCGGCGGCACCGTTGTTGACCACGTGGACGCCTCCGGCATCCGGTACCTGCTCGGCGAGCGCCTCGAGAGCGCCGCGGCCGCGCCGCCCGCGCCTGCCGGTGGCCAGATCGAGCTCGACATCGGTCGCGCCCGCCGCGGTCGTCACGGCTTCGACCGCCGCGCGGGAGAGGGGGGCGCGGCCGAGATTGGTGTGCACCACCACGCCGGTCGCGTTGAGGACGCGACGCAGGGTGGCCGCCTGTTGCGGCAACGATTCGGCTGCGACGTCGGCGACGGCCCCCGGCTCGATCTCTCCGTCGCGGCACCGCTGCTGGGCCGCGACCACGGTCTGCTTGACCAGACGGGAGCCGAGCCGGTCGACGGCTTCGCGCAGGCGCGGATCGGCCAGGACCTGGTCGGTGCGGGGAACATCCCGTCGCGGATCCGGCACGCGCCTCCTCATCCCACACTCGACGAAAAAATTTGGCGGAGGCGGACGGGAATCGAACCCGCCCAGCCCAGATACTGGGCCACAACGGTTTTGAAGACCGCGACCGTCACCAGACGAGAACCACCTCCGCGCTCACCCTAACCGAAGTCGAGCCCCCGGTTACGGCACGCCCGTATGTTCGGTCGTATGACCGCACACGTCGACCTTCCCGAGGGCGCCATCCGACTCACCCAGTACGCGGCCGGCGGCGGCTGCGCGTGCAAGGTTCCGCCGGGCGAACTCGAACGGGTACTCGGTGGCCTGCAGGGTGGACGAGCGACCGGCGAACTGCTGGTCGGTGTGGAGAACGGCGACGACGGCGCCGCGGTCCGGATCGACCC
>NZ_AJVB01000599.1:0-2025 GCF_000278445.1 Rhodococcus sp. R1101 | reverse complement strand
AGCGGGCGAGAACCTCGGCGGAGGCGAAATGCGCCTTCTCGGTCCATAACAGGTCTTCCTCGAGGGCTTCGAGCTCCTGCGTGGCGGCGGCGAGCAAGGCACTGAGGTGATCGGCATTCTCAGTCATCTACGGCTCTCTGTAAGTCGCTGGGGCGGTTGTCCCGCCGTGTTCGAGGCATCTTGGGGGTCGCATAGGGGTGGAGCACTTGGGCTTGAGAGAAGCGATCGGTCCGGTCGGGCCCATCGCCGTGCCAGATGCCGGTGGCGCACCACAGCTCGTAATAGACGAGCCACTCCAGTGCCCACGGGACAAAAGTCTCGACGAAGAGCATGTGGCGCTTCCAGTCGCCTGGCTCCGCCACACACAGGCTCCCGTCGTCGTAGACGTGTGGAAGCCGTCCGGTTTCATCAGGCCGAAGCGGAGGGTCTGTGACGTAGATCGACGGTGTCCTTGCATGGTCGGCGATCAGCTGCAGGGAGTAGGCACGGCTGATCTGTAGGGGCTGGAGGCGTGCGGTCCACGTCAGGCGTCGTGCTGTCAGACTGACTGTGCTGTCGGGGAAGCTTCGTCGTAGCCACAGGGCTTGGAGAGCGAGGCTTACATTAGCGTGGACCGCCGGCAAAGCTGTGCCTCCTCACGCGGCGCGTGGCGGCCGAGTCCGGAGCGACGCGCAGTCCACTGTTGGTATGCAGCCGCAGTGATCCGTCGTCCCGTGCGCTGCGCAGGTCGCCGGCGAGAGTTTGCACGGCCCCTGTGGCGAAGCGGCTGCCGAATGCTTCCTTGAGAAACGGGATCGTCTGGTCCAGACCAGATTTGGTTTCCAGTCCGCTGAACGTCGTCGCGGCGGCGTCAAGCCATTCGAAGAACCGGGCGGCCCGCTGCGGCTCGGTGGCCCAGTACTCCGTGAAGTTCTCGTCGGGCTGGGCCGGGTTGGGCAGGCTCCAGTGACCGGCTTCCTCGTGGAGGTGCTCCGGCATCGAGGCGACGATCTGGCGCAGTACCTGGTGCAGGTCCGTCCCACCCCGATAGGCGTGCGCTGCCAGTGTCGTGAGGACGATCGAGGAGGGTCGTTGGTCGGGTCGATCTGAGAAATGGATGTCTCGGTGGCGCTTGAGCGCCTGGACTGCTCTTTGTAGCACCGATCGCTGCCGCCATTCGGGTACCTGCTGAACCTCGAGGCGTTTCTCCTCCATCTCATGGCTAGCCATCAATCGCCGGCGTGCCTGTGTGCGGAACCACTCGGCGTATCCCAAGGGGTTGGAGGGAAGCCAGCGGTGGACGTCCTTGTCGGTGATGAGCAGGTTGTCGCCCGCTGCCTCCGTGTTCGGGATCGCGGGGAGCACGTCCATGTGCATGCCTGGCCATGTGAGCGTCCAGCAGCGAGAACTCTCCTCGACCTCGGGGAAGTCGCTTACCGCACGCGTCGCGTAGAGCCGGACTGCGTTGCCGACTTCGTCCTTGAGCTCTTCCTGCGAGATCGAGGTCTTGGTGATGTCGCGTACCGCGACGAGGTCGATGTCGATGTCGTCGTTTCGGTTGACGTTACGTACAACGGTTCCGAGCATGAACGATCCCTGCGCGAATACCTTGTTGGCTCCACGGGTGGAAGCCCATCGCTCATCCAGGACCACGCCGAGTTCCTCGTACCGCTGCACGACAGCGTCGCGTTCTACGGAGGTGATGTCCAGCTCGCGCAGGCCCCCAACTAGCAGTTGGTCGAGGTCACTCGGCATCGCGTGAGTGGTTACCAGAGTCATACCTGTAGGTCCCTCTCGGTGATTTATGCGCCTGCTGGGTTTACGGGTAGGGAGAAGGCCGCGGCCGGTCCGAAACACGTTGGATGATCACGTCCTTGCACTCATTTCAGACACGACATGTTGTGTTTCCAAGCTCTCGGCAGCATTGACCCAACGACTAACCGACCGCGACAGGGGAATGGGACGCCTGACCCGGTGGGACGGCGGATACGCCCCTCGGCCGCCGCCTGCGCCAGCAGCTCGTGGTCCTGCGTGCAGGCCTCCGGC
>NZ_AJVB01000598.1:0-2038 GCF_000278445.1 Rhodococcus sp. R1101 | reverse complement strand
GGGGAGCCAGTTCTGCTCGGGAAGATCGAACTGTCTGCTCACGGCGGGACGCGGATCGAGCGGCCAGACGAACCGTCCGGGGTCGGCGGAGGCGGTGCGCGGGACGACGACGGGTGCGGCGAGCGCACCGAGCGGGACGAGCGCGGCGATCGCGACGGGGAACATCCGAAGGGGAGCGGCAAGGGCCATGCCGCCAGCCTCGTGAATCGGAGTCCTCCGCACCAGTAGGTCGTCGCGATCTGTGGACAACCCGGATCTCTCCACAGCCCCGGTGCCTCCCGGTTAGGGATCCGCGCCCGCTCCGCGTACACTTGTCGGGCGGTCT
Source organism: Rhodococcus sp. R1101 (assembly GCF_000278445.1). Classification (NCBI taxonomy): domain Bacteria; kingdom Bacillati; phylum Actinomycetota; class Actinomycetes; order Mycobacteriales; family Nocardiaceae; genus Rhodococcus; species Rhodococcus sp. R1101. The sequence goes on along the minus strand of NZ_AJVB01000598.1, from coordinate 1,713 downwards.
GTATACGCAGATCGACTTCGCGCGTCCGCGCATCGGTACCGACCCGTTTTCTCCGGGCCGCACCGGAAATGACCGTCGCCGGTCCCGCAAGGGTTCGACGGGCATGTGGACGCCAGGGCGGAGATCGCAAGATCCACCGCGGAAACCGACACGAAAGAGAGAAACAGGCATGCCTGTTGTGACTATGCGGCAGCTGCTCGACAGCGGCGCCCACTTCGGACACCAGACCCGTCGCTGGAACCCGAAGATGAAGCGGTTCATCTTCACCGACCGCAACGGCATCTACATCATCGACCTGCAGCAGACCCTGACGTACATCGACAAGGCGTACGAGTTCGTCAAGGAGACCGTCGCCCACGGTGGAACCGTGCTGTTCGTCGGCACCAAGAAGCAGGCGCAGGAATCCATCGCCGAAGAGGCCACCCGCGTGGGCATGCCCTACGTGAACCAGCGCTGGCTCGGCGGCATGCTCACCAACTTCTCGACCGTCCACAAGCGCCTGCAGCGCCTGAAGGAACTCGAGTCGATGGAGCAGACCGGCGGCTTCGAGGGACGCACCAAGAAGGAAATCCTCATGCTCACGCGTGAGAAGAACAAGCTGGAGCGCACCCTCGGCGGCATCCGCGACATGGCGAAGGTTCCGTCGGCGATCTGGGTCGTCGACACCAACAAGGAGCACATCGCCGTCGGTGAGGCCCGCAAGTTGAACATCCCGGTCATCGCGATCCTCGACACCAACTGCGATCCGGACCTCGTCGACTACCCGATCCCGGGTAACGACGACGCGATCCGCTCCGCGGCGCTGCTGACCAAGGTCGTCGCTTCCGCAGTCGCCGAGGGCCTGCAGGCCCGCGCCGGCAAGAGCGGTGACGCCGAGGCCAAGCCCGAGGCCGGCGCCGAGCCGCTCGCCGAGTGGGAGCAGGAACTGCTCGCGCAGGCCACCCCCGCCGCAGACGCCGAGGCGCCCGCAGCGGACGCAGCCCCCGCCGCAGACGCAGCCCCCGAGGCCTGATTCGTTGCCCGGCCCCGACCGCTCGATCGAAAGATCATGGTCGGGGCCGTCGCATCGCAGCCCGAGCCCGTCCGGGCGCCGAGGCTGCGCCCAGAGACTTTTCCACCACAGACACAGGAGGCTCGCTTCCATGGCGAACTACACCGCCGCCGACGTCAAGCGTCTCCGTGAGCTCACCGGCTCCGGAATGCTGGACTGCAAGAACGCGCTCGCCGACAACGACGGCGACTTCGACAAGGCCGTCGAGCAGCTGCGCATCAAGGGTGCCAAGGACGTGGGCAAGCGCGCCGAGCGCTCCACCGCCGAGGGCCTCGTCGTCGCCAAGGACGGCGTTCTGGTCGAGCTGAACTCCGAGACCGACTTCGTCGCCAAGAACGACGAGTTCCAGGCTCTCGCCGACAAGGTCGTCACCGCTGCCGCGCAGGCCCGCTCGAACGACGTCGAGGCACTCAAGGCCGTCGAGGCCGACGGCAAGACCGTCGACACCCTCGTCCAGGAGCTGTCCGCGAAGATCGGCGAGAAGCTCGAACTGCGTCGCGTCGCGGCGTTCGACGGCCAGACCGCCGTCTACCTGCACAAGCGTGCTTCGGACCTGCCGCCGTCGGTCGGCGTGCTCGTCGAGTACACCGGTGAGGGCGACGCTGCTGCCGAGGCCGCTCGCGGTGCCGCGATGCAGATCGCCGCGCTGAAGGCCAAGTACG
>NZ_AJVB01000597.1:0-2044 GCF_000278445.1 Rhodococcus sp. R1101 | reverse complement strand
CGACCCCGAACTCGGCATCAATGTCGTCGATCTCGGTCTCGTCTACGGGATCTCCGAGGCCGACGAGATCGTGACCGTCGACATGACCCTCACGTCGGCGGCGTGCCCCCTCACCGATGTCATCGAGGATCAGGCCAAGGGCGCACTCGTGCGCAGCGGTCTGTGCGACGAACTGCGCATCAACTGGGTGTGGATGCCGCCGTGGGGTCCCGACAAGATCACCGACGACGGACGCGAGCAGCTGCGCGCACTCGGGTTCACCGTCTGATCCGGCTGCCTCCGGCTCCGAAGCCTCGGCGCCTGATCTCCGACTTCTCGTCGGGGTCAGGCGCCTTTGCGTTCGCCGGAGGTCTTCTTGGCAGCTGTCTTCTTCGCAGGACTCTTCCTGGCCGCCGTACTCGTGGACGCGGTCTTCTTCGCTGTGCTCTTCTTCGCGGGACTCTTCTTCGCCGTGCTCTTCGATGCGGTCTTCTTCGCGGGAGCCTTCTTCTTCGCGCCCTCGTCGTCGTCTTCGTCGTCCTTCGAGGACTTCTTCCCGCCCGAGGACGAACCGGACGGAACCTTCTTACCCGCCGCGTCGACGCTGCGCTGCAGGGCAGCGACGAGGTCGAGCACCTCGGCGTCCTCCTCGTCGGTGTCGGGTTCGGCGACCTGGAAGACCTTCTCGCCACCGCGCGCGAGGGCCTCGTCGATCAGCGTGCGCAGCTCCACCTGGTATTCGTCGGTGAACTCGGTGGGATCGAAATCGTCGGACATCGATTCGACGAGGGTCTCGGCCATCGCGAGTTCGCGTTGTTTCGGCTTCTCGATGTCGTCGAGCGACTCGAACTCGGCCGCGCGCACCTCGTCGGGCCACAACAGGGTCTGCAGGATGAGCAACCCGTCGCGGGTGCGCAGCGCCGCCAGCCGTGTGCGCTGACGAAGCGTGAAGTGCACCAGCGCCGTCCGGTCGCTCTGCTCGAGGGTCGCGGCGAGCAGGCCGTAGGCCTTCGGCGACGACGAATCGGGCTCGAGATAGTAGGACTTCTCGAACAGGATCGGATCGATCTGTTCGGTGGGCACGAACTGCAGGACCGGGATCTCGTGCTTCTCCGCCGCGGGAAGCTTCTCGAAGTCCTCGTCGGTGAGCACGACCCGCTCGCCGTCCTCGGAGTCGTAGGCCTTGTCGATCTCCTGGTAGGGAACGACCTCACCGCACTCGGTACACACGCGCTGGTACTTGATCCGCCCGCCGTCCTTCGCATGCACCTGGTGGAAGGTGATGTCGTGCGACTCGGTGGCCGAGTACACCTTCACCGGCACGTTGACGAGGCCGAACGCGAGTGAGCCTTTCCAGATCGACCGCATGTGTCCATCATGATCGACACGCCGGGAGAACGCTGGAAAGCTGCGAAACTCACCGGGCGGCTCGTCGAGACCTTCGCCACACCGTCGTAACCGGGAGATCAGCGGATCGACCGCAGGATCGTCATGCGCCGGGACCGGGGTAGCACCCGGAACAGCCGCCACATCGCGCTCGCCACACCCGACGCGTCGTCGCGACCCGACAGATACGCCCGTTGCTGCGCGACCGGCAGGTCGAAGAACGCGCCGAAGAACTCGATCGCACCGTGCGCGTCGAGTCGCAGCAGGACCCGCAGTCCCATCTGCCGCATCGCCGCCACCGAACGGGCGCGGGCAGACCACAGGACATGCTGCGGGTCGTCGCCGCGGCGCATCGCGTCCACCACCGCATCCGCAGAGGACAGTGCTGTGGCCACCGCGTAGCCCGTAGCCGGATGCATGAGACCGCCGCGGGCACCGAAACCGATCACCCCGGGCGACGTCGGTGCGCCCTCCACCGCGAAGCGCACCCGTTCGACCTGCTCGTCGCCGGTCGTGTGCACGCCTCGCGCTGCGAGGCGGATGTGTAGGCGCCGTTCGAGTTCGCCGAGACCGAGTGCCGGGCGGCCGACGAGGCAGGTCTCCTCGAGGATCGTGCGGCCGTCACCGACCGGCACCGCGTAGAGGAAGGACGGGACATCGTCCGGAGCGGTCCCGTTGT
>NZ_AJVB01000596.1:0-2049 GCF_000278445.1 Rhodococcus sp. R1101 | reverse complement strand
GTTCTCGCAGGCACGTCCGGGAATGCTCGGACTGGAGACGGCGTTGTCCGTCGTGATCGAGACGATGGTCCGGCCCGGGCTGCTGGACTGGCGCGGCGTCGCGAAGGTGATGAGCGAGCGTCCCGCGGAGATCGTGGGCCTCGACGACCAGGGCCGGCCGCTCGACGTGGGCGAGCCCGCGAACGTCGTGCTCGTCGACCCGGACACCGAGTGGACGGTGCACGGCCCCGACCTCGCGAGCATCTCCCACAACACGCCGTACGAAGACATGACCCTGCCGGGCCGGGTCACCACCACCGTGTTGCGCGGGCGGATCACCGCCCGCAACGGTGAGGTGTTCCCACGCACGGGCGAAAGGTAGGAACCGACATGGATCGGCTTTTTCTCACCGTCGGTTTCCTCGCGCTGTGGGTCGTGCTCGTCCTGCTGATGTGGAAGGGCTGGAAGGGACGCGCCCGCCGGCAGCAGGACGCCGTCGGCGAATTGCCGACCGTGCCCGCGGAGCTGGGGGAGCGGCTCGTCGAGCCGAGCACGGGCCTGTACGTCGGCAGCACCCTCGCGCCGAGCTGGCAGGACCGCGTCGCGGTCGGCGACCTCGGACACCGCGCGAACGCGGAACTGTCGCGCTACCGATCCGGTGTCCTGCTCGAACGCGACGGTGCATCCCCGATCTGGATCCCGCAGGATTCGATCCGCGCGATCCGCACCGAGCGCGGGCTGGCAGGCAAGGTCATGTCCAAGGACGGGGTGCTGGTCATCCGCTGGGAGCTGCCCTCGGGGACCGAGATCGACACGGGCTTCCGCGGCGACGACAAGTCGATCTACCCGCTCTGGACCAACGGGAACGACGAAAGATCTTGAGACGGTGACGATCACAACGACGATGACGATCACGACGAACAACACGACGATCACGACACGCGAGATCTCAGCCCGCGCGGCCGGCTCTGGTGCGGTCGATAAGAACGGAGACAACGCATGAGCGGCAGAACATTCGGCGGCGGCACCGCGGTGCTGGTCCTCGAGGACGGACGTGCCTTCCGCGGCACCACTTTCGGCGCGGTCGGCCAGACGCTCGGCGAGGCCGTGTTCACCACGGCAATGACCGGCTACCAGGAAACCCTCACCGATCCGAGCTACCACCGCCAGATCGTGGTTGCCACCGCACCGCAGATCGGCAATACCGGCTGGAACGACGAGGACAACGAATCGGTCGGCCCCGACGGCAACGCGGCCGACTCGAAGATCTGGGTGGCCGGCTACGTGGTGCGCGACCCGTCGCGCACCACCTCGAGCTGGCGCGCCACCGGTTCCCTGCAGGACGAACTCGAACGGCAGAAGGTCGTCGGGATCGCGGGCATCGACACCCGCGCGCTGGTACGGCACCTGCGCACCCTCGGCTCGATGCGGGCGGGAATCTTCTCGGGCGACGCACTCGCCTGGAACGGCGACGACCTCGACATCGACGCCCTCCTCGACCGCGTCAAGGCGCAGCCTCCGATGCTCGGCGCGAATCTCGCACGTGAGGTCACGACCACCAGCGGCTACGTCGTCGAACCCGAGGGTGAGGCGCGTTTCGACGTCGCGGCCCTCGACCTGGGGATCAAGAGCAACACCCCGCGCCTGCTGGCTGCGCGCGGGATCCGCGTGCACGTGCTGCCCGCCACCACGACCCTGCACGACATCCTCGACCTGAAGGCCGACGGCGTGTTCCTGTCCAACGGCCCCGGTGATCCCGCGGCGGTCGGCGACGTGGTGCACCTGACGAAGGAGATCCTCGGCCAGGGTCTGCCGTTGTTCGGTATCTGCTTCGGCAACCAGATCCTCGGTCGCGCGCTCGGCCTGAACACCTACAAGATGAAGTTCGGTCACCGCGGCCTGAACATCCCGGTCATCGACCACGAGACCGGGCAGATCGCGATCACCTCCCAGAACCACGGCTTCGCGCTCGAAGGTGAGGCCGGCCAGGAGTTCGACACCCCGTTCGGGCGCGCGAAGGTCACCCACACCTGCGCCAACGACGGTGTCGTCGAGGGCGTCCGACTGCTC
>NZ_AJVB01000595.1:0-2051 GCF_000278445.1 Rhodococcus sp. R1101 | reverse complement strand
GTGACTCGCAGAGCGTCGGGATTCCAGGACCGGACCGCAGCGACTCCCGGTCTCATCCGTGTCGATCCATCGCCGGATCGACGTGCAACGTCACGACTGTCCCCCCCCGACGGAATCCCCCGATACGTCCGGGTCGGGACGATAGCAGAAAGCGACAGGCATCGGTGGTACACGAGGTACGCAACACGTGGTGAAGGTTCGCAACGCCGTCAGTTACTGGCCGCGTTGCGAACCCGATGTTGCTGTTGCGTACCTACCGACTGTTCCCGTGCTGACGCGACGGCTGGCGTGCTGCGCGGAATCGTTCCCGCAGCGGCGGAGGGCGCAAAAGGTCGACTGCACCGGATCCCGTGAGGAGTCCACGATCGCACGGATTCTCTACCAGACGTTTCATGAGTGTGAACAGAGTGTTGGGCTCCACAGCGAGTTGATGAACCATCACCGCAAACCTGTTGACTCCGTCGGGACGGGTCCGGAGGTCTTCTGCCGTCGGTGAAACGGTGAAAAGGTCGACTACCGGATACTGTGCGGACCCCAAGCGGACGCCGAGATCCCCGACCTCGATACGCTCGATCTCGTTCCAGGGAATGAAGTGATCGATCACCTGCGCATGAGTCAGAACTCGTCTACAGACCCGCCTCCGGATACCCCCGCGATATATGTCGAGTCGCGTGTCCGATCGGACGGCCAGAAGAAACACCGCCGTCGCAAAGCAGACGAGTACCAGAACAATCAAGAAGGGAAGCCCCTCGCTCTCGGTTCGACCGTGTGGGAGAAGGCTTTCGCCGGACCGATGTGAAACCGCGATCGCTGCAGCGAGACTGTAGGTTCCGAGTGCGAGTGCGGTACCGACGACAGTCGAGATTCCCCAACGACGTGTCGGTATCCGGATTCCAGCACCGTGCTCGGGATGATGGTGATGAACCACCAGCCGTGACAAGGCGAGATGACGGATTCCCGCTTCGTGGAAGCAGATCGGACTCGATAGGACGAGTCCGAGCGTGATTCCTGCGAAACCGACGGCGGCTAGGACATCATCCTGTGTCCACTGTTGCAGCGTGAGTGCAGCGAAGACAGGCACCAGCGCAATCATGAGTACTGAGATCAGCATCACCACGACTTGGAAGTGCTGTGGCCACGGCCAATGGATGGCACACGCATTTCCAGGTGGCTTGTCCGGCTTCATCATGCGTGACCTGAAGGGCGCTGAGCGCCAAGTGAATAGATTGCTCAACGCCATAGTCCTTGTAATCCTCTCGAGACACCCAGCCCAATCGCGGCACCGAGCACGGTCCCGGCAACAAGACCTACGCCGGTTCCCACGCCCGGTGCGATCAAGGACCCTGCCACTCCTCCGACAAGTTTGCCCACACCGGAGTCGATCCTGTATCCAAATGCAGCGCCAATACTCTCGGTAACGACTGCTTCGGCCGGGTCCATTCCGGTCTCGATGTCGTTCGAGATCGCGGGGATTACTCCTAATGCTGCTCCCACGGGCCCAATTCGAGACGCAATACGGCCGGCAACGTCGTCCCCGGACGCTGTCGCAGCACTCTTCAGTTCCTCCTTCGTCGAGTCTGCGGTCAACCCGATAGTGGCTCCCGCTATAGAGGCCGGCCAATCCGGAGGCCAGAACGAGAACTCACCGTCCTCCGTCTGCACGACCTTCCCCGCACCGCGGCATCCCTGGCTGCTTCGAGTACCGCAACGGCGGTGATTCGATCGGCAGTTTCCGTCGCTGCTCGCGACGCCTGTTCGAGAGCGCCGGTGACGGCGTGTGTCAGTTCCGCTGCTTCGTGTTCGAGGCGGACGCGGGCTTCGGCGACGGCTTCGGCCTGCAGCATCGCCGAGAGGATGCGGATCTGGTCGGAGGGGTCGACGGTGCCGTCGTGGTGCACGGTGAACCCGGACTGTTCGGCGCCGGTCACCACCGACACGAGGAGCAGGCGGGCACCTTCGACGAGCCACGCGCCGGTGCGGTACGCCTCCGCGACCTGCAGTAGCGCTTCGGCGATGGCGCTGCCCAGCGAGCGTTCGCGGACCACTCGCGT
>NZ_AJVB01000594.1:0-2056 GCF_000278445.1 Rhodococcus sp. R1101 | reverse complement strand
GACGGCGGTCAGACCACCCGGACGAGATCGTCCGCGTGCACGACGGGTCGCTGGAGATCCGGCGGCAGCTGACCCGTGGAGAAGCCGATCATGAAATCGAGTTCGGACGCGTCGTAGGCCACCACACCGCGAGCGACCGTGCGGCCGTCGGGCGCGACGATGCCCACGACGTCGCCGGCGTGGAAACCGCCACTGGTGCCGGTGATCCCGGCAGCGAGCAGCGAGCGGCGCCGTTCCATCACGGCCCTCACGGCACCCTCGTCGAGATACAGCGAACCGTGCACGTCGGCGGCGTGACGCACCCAGAAGCGCCGCGCGGACAGGCGCTGGGGACGAGCGGCGAAGGCCGTGCCGACGTCGGCGGCGGCAAGAGCGCGGTCGGCCTGGGAGGCCGCGGCGAGCAGCACCGGCACCCCGGAATCCGCCGCGAGGCGGGCCGCGGACAGTTTCGACGCCATGCCACCGGTGCCGAGAGCCCCACCCGATCCGGCGACCACGCCGTCGAGATCCTCGGGGGTGCGCACCTCGGGGATGAGGTTCGCGGCGCCCTTACGCGGATCCCCGTCGTACAGGCCGTCGACGTCGGAGAGCAGGATCAGTGCGTCGGCGCCGATGAGATGCGCGACCAGCGCGGCGAGGCGGTCGTTGTCGCCGAAGCGCAGTTCGACGGTGGCGACGGTGTCGTTCTCGTTGACCACCGGAACCGCCCCGAGCGAGCGCAGGCGGTCGAGTGTGCGTTGCGCGTTGCGGTGCTGGGTGCGCCTGCCGATGTCGTCGGCGGTGAGCAGCACCTGGCCCACGGTGCGGTCGTAGCGGGCGAAGGAGGTACCCCACGCGTGGGCGAGGGCGAGTTGCCCGACACTCGCCGCGGCCTGCTTCGTCGCGAGATCCCGCGGCCTGCTGGTCAGGCCGAGGGGTGCGAGACCGGCACCGACGGCGCCGGACGAGACCACGACGACGCTCGCGCCCGTGCCGATCCGGCCTTCGATGGCGTCGACGAGACGGTCGAGCCTGCTGCGGTCGAGCCCACCGACCAGGCTCGTGATCGCCGACGACCCGATCTTGACCACTACGCTGCGGGCCTGGGAGATGACCTCCCGCGTGTCGCTCATGTTCTCCTCGGTACGCTTCGGACTTCCTGATCGATGGGAAGGCGGGGCCGGTTACTCGAACTCGTCGTCGGTGGCCAGGCCGCGGCGCACCTTCTTGGCGTGGCGGCGTTCGGCGGCGCCGACGCGGTCGACCTGATCGAGACGGGCATCAGTGCCGCGACCGGTCGGCACGACATCCACGCCGGCCTGCGTCTGCGGTTCCCACTCGAAGCCGACCTCGCCGATGGTGACCCAGCATCCGGGTTCCGCGCCGAGCTTGACGAGCTTGTCCTCGACCCCGAGACGTGCGAGGCGGTCGGCGAGATAACCCACCGCTTCGTCGTTGTCGAAGGCCGTCTGGCGCACCCACCGCTCGGGACGTGTGCCCTGCACGACGAATCCGCCGGGCACCTCGGGATCGCGGACCACGGTGAAGGCCTCCTCGTCGCGGGCGACGGGACGGATCACCGGGCGGGTGGGCGCAGCCGGAGGATGCGCCGCCCGGTACTCGTCGACCATCTTCGCGAGGGCGAACGTCAAGGGGCGCAGCCCGTCGCGGCTCACGGCCGAGATCGTGAAGACCGGCCATCCGCGCGCCTCGAGTTCGGGGGTGACGAACTCGGCGAGTTCTTTCGCGTCGGGCACGTCGGCCTTGTTCAGGATCACGATGCGGGGACGCTCGGCCAGGTCGCCGAGTCCGCTGTCGCCCGACAGGGCAGGCTGGTAGGCGGCGAGTTCGGCCTCGAGCGCGTCGATGTCGGAGATCGGGTCGCGGCCGGGTTCGAGGGTCGCGCAGTCGACGACGTGTGCGAGTACGGCACAGCGCTCGAGATGGCGCAGGAAGTCGAGGCCGAGACCGCGACCCTCGCTCGCACCGGGGATCAGACCGGGCACGTCGGCAACGGTGAAGGTCGTGTCGCCCGACTGCACCACACCGAGATTCGGCACGAGAGTGGTGAACGGAT
>NZ_AJVB01000593.1:0-2056 GCF_000278445.1 Rhodococcus sp. R1101 | reverse complement strand
TCGGCGACCTCGACCTCGCGGCCGACGGTGAGGACGGTCGCGGTCTCGAACGCCGAGTAGGCCTGTGCTGCGATCCGGTCGAACGGCACACCGGCCTGTCCGAGCCGCGCGTCGTCGCGCGCGACGGTCTCGACCTGCACGCCGTCGACCGGGGTGACCTCGACGGTCGCGGTGCCGGTCGCGGTGGCGGTGCCGTCGTGCAGCCCGCGCAGGCGGCGCAGCGGGGTGAACCGCCAGACCTCGTCGCGTCCCGAGGGAACCTCGAAGGCGTTCACATCGAACGACGTGAAGACCTCGCCCTTGTTGACTGCCGGCTTGCCGGCGTTGTCGATCGCCGGGGCACGGTTCTCCCCGCGCACGGCTTCCTGCACTCCGGTAGCCGGAGTGTTCTTCGCTTCCGCAGTCATTTAGCCGACTGCCCCTTCCATCTGCAGTTCGATCAGGCGGTTGAGCTCGAGGGCGTACTCCATCGGCAGTTCCTTGGCGATGGGCTCGACGAACCCGCGCACCACCATGGCCATGGCCTCGTCCTCGTCGAGTCCGCGGCTCATGAGGTAGAACAGCTGGTCGTCGCTCACCTTCGAGACGGTCGCCTCGTGACCCATCGTGACGTCGTCCTCACGGATATCGACGTACGGGTAGGTGTCGGAGCGGCTGATCTGGTCGACGAGCAGCGCGTCGCACTTGACCGTCGACTTCGAGCCGTGGGCTCCCTTGTTGACCTGCACGAGGCCGCGGTAGGAAGCACGTCCACCGCCGCGCGCCACCGACTTCGACACGATGGTCGAGGAGGTGTGCGGAGCCAGGTGCAGCATCTTCGCGCCGGTGTCCTGGTGCTGCCCCTCGCCGGCGAAGGCCACGGAGAGCACCTCACCGCGAGCGTGCTCGCCCATCATCCACACGGCCGGGTACTTCATCGTCACCTTGGAACCGATGTTGCCGTCGATCCATTCCATCGAGCCGCCGGCCTCGACCTTGGTGCGCTTGGTCACCAGGTTGTAGACGTTGTTCGACCAGTTCTGGATCGTCGTGTAGCGGCAGTGACCGCCCTTCTTGACGATGATCTCGACCACCGCGGAGTGCAGCGAGTCGGACTTGTAGATCGGCGCGGTGCAGCCCTCGACGTAGTGCACCGAGGCGCCCTCGTCGACGATGATCAGGGTCCGCTCGAACTGGCCCATGTTCTCCGTGTTGATGCGGAAGTAGGCCTGCAGCGGGATGTCGACGTGCACACCCGGCGGAACGTAGATGAACGAGCCTCCCGACCACACCGCGGTGTTCAGGGCGGAGAACTTGTTGTCGCCGGCCGGGATGACCGTGCCGAAGTACTCCTTGAACAGCTCGGGATGCTCACGCAGACCCGAGTCGGTGTCGAGGAAGATCACGCCCTGGCTCTCGAGGTCCTCGCGGATCTGGTGGTAGACCACCTCGGACTCGTACTGGGCGGCGACACCGGCGATCAGGCGCTGCTTCTCCGCCTCCGGGATGCCCAGCCGGTCGTAGGTGTTCTTGATGTCCTCGGGGAGCTCGTCCCAGCTCGCGGCTTGCTTCTCCGTCGAGCGCACGAAGTACTTGATGTTGTCGAAGTCGATCCCGTCGAGGTTCGAACCCCACACCGGCATCGGCTTCTTGTCGAAGGTGCGCAGCGCCTTGAGACGGATGTCGAGCATCCACTCGGGTTCGTTCTTCTTCGACGAGATGTCCCGCACGACCTCTTCGGACAGGCCGCGCTGCGCCGTGGCGCCGGCGGTGTCGGGGTCCGCCCAGCCGTATTCGTAGTGTCCGAGAGAATCGATCGTCTCTTCCTGCGTCAGCGGCGCGGCGCCGGACGTCTGATCCGATGCGACGGTCATGCGAGCTCCTTCCGGAGTCTGGTGGGCGTCGGCGCGGGCTGTGCGTCGACGGTCGACGGGTGGGTGGATGTCTTCGTGTTGTGCCCGGTGTCTCGCAGCACTCGAGTCGGGGACGTCACGTGGGCGGCTCCGGCCGGGGCACATCCGCTCTGGGGAGAACGGGCACGTGGGTCGTGCAGAAGGCGTCGCCGTTGGCGATCGTC
>NZ_AJVB01000592.1:0-2057 GCF_000278445.1 Rhodococcus sp. R1101 | reverse complement strand
AGTGGAAGAGCGTCCCGTTCACACCGGGGAGGTCGCTGGTTCGATCCCAGCCGGGACCACAAGAGATCGACAGTGACGAAAGGCACCCTCACCAGGGTGCCTTTTTTCGTACCCGGATGACATCGTGGAGCGCGTGCGTGGCGCCCGGCCGGCCGGCCGCCCGCGCGCGCATATTTCCTTCGAACCCAACGGTCCGCGTGGACCTCGTCCACAGGTGGCGTGGGGGCACAGCTGTGGTGCTTGTGGCCGAAGTGCGCATAGTGATGGCAGGATCGTGGTCGTCGAGGAGGACACGTCCGGATGAGCGTTGCGGACAGCGAATGGCCGGTCGTGGGGGCGACCGGTGCGAGATTCGGATCCGGTCGGTCCCGTCGACGTCGGCGGCCGGCGGATCACGCCGTGCCGGTACGGAATCACCACGAGCCGGACCTCGTCGTCGACGAGGTCGCGGCGACCGAGGTGAACCGGCCCGCAACGCATTCGGTCGATGCGGCGCAGCAGATCCACGCAGCGCGGTCGGCCGACCGGATTGCGGGCACCGGGACCAGTGTGGGAATCGAGGACATGAACCAGCCAGAGACGTCGTCGTTCGTGCGCCCGTTCGTGCGGAGCGGGGGACGCACCCGAGCCGAGGTCGAATTGCCTCTCGAAGCGCTCGTGTCGGCCGTCCCCTCCGCGATGGGCAGTGAGTCCGGTCCGGCGATGGACGAGCATCGCCTCGTCCTGACGTTGTGTGCCCAGCCCCGATCGATCATGGAGATCGCGGCACTGGCCCGGATTCCGCTCGGTGTCGCCCGGGTGCTGGTCGGTGATCTCGCCGCGACCGGCGAGATCACCGTGCACCGCACGGCCGACAAGGTGGGACCGAACGTCGAACTGCTCGAACGGGTGCTGACGGGTCTCAACCACCTCTGAGTTTCTCCGCCCGGCTCCCTGTGTTCGTTGCCCGGGCGGATGTCGATAGCATGATGAAGTTGCCGTGTGCTCGCGATCGTCGACCGCAGCACGCGCCCGGCGACGACCACGTATCAGGCATCGAGCCGAGGAGTCCGTCACAGTGACCACGCCCGCATCCGCGAAACCAGCCACGATCGTCCGGGTGCCCGCGGGGACCACTGCGGGCGCGGCGGTCCGTGACGCGGGTCTGCCCACCAAGGGACCCGAGACGATCGTGGTCGTCCGCGACTCCGAAGGCGCGCTGCACGATCTTTCGTGGACGCCGGAATCGGACGTCGAGGTCGAGGCCGTCGGCGCCGACACGGAGGACGGCCGCAGCGTCATCCGCCACTCGGCCGCCCACGTGCTCGCACAGGCCGTGCAGCAGGAGTTCCCGGAGGCGAAGCTCGGCATCGGCCCGCCCATCCGCGACGGCTTCTACTACGACTTCCAGGTCGAGCGCCCCTTCACGCCGGAAGACCTCGCGAAGCTCGAGAAGCGGATGAAGAAGATCGTCAAGGATGCCCAGCGCTTCTCGCGCCGCGTCGTCGACAGCCTCGAGGACGCCCGCGAGGAATTGAAGGACGAGCCCTTCAAACTCGAACTCATCGACGACAAGTCGGGCATCGACGACCCCGAGGTGATGGAGGTCGGCGGCAAGGAACTGACCATCTACGACAACCTCAACCCCCGCACGGGTGAGCTCGTCTGGAAGGACCTGTGCCGCGGCCCGCACGTGCCCACCACCAAGTTCATCCCGGCGTTCAAGCTCACGCGTAGTTCCGCGGCGTACTGGCGCGGCGACCAGGACAACGCCGGCCTGCAGCGCATCTACGGCACGGCCTGGGAGTCCACCGAGGCGCTCGACGAGCACCTCGAACTCCTCGCCGAGGCCGAGCGCCGCGACCACCGCAAGCTCGGCACCGAACTCGACCTGTTCTCGTTTCCCGACGAGCTCGGCTCGGGACTGCCGGTCTTCCATCCGAAGGGCGGCATCATCCGCCAGGAGATGGAGAACTACTCGCGTCAGCGCCACGTCGAGGCCGGCTACGAGTTCGTGTACTCGCCGCACATCACCAAGGGCCACCTCTACGAGGTCTCCGGTCACCTCGACTGGTACC
>NZ_AJVB01000591.1:0-2074 GCF_000278445.1 Rhodococcus sp. R1101 | reverse complement strand
TCGACGCTGAGGCGCCAGCCACCTCCAACCGCGCCTTCAAGGCCGCTCGAAAGAAGATCGAAGCCGGCCACTTCCAACATGCCAGCGATACCGCCACGGCCTAGATCGACACCGACGGCAGCACCACGATGGCGGTGTGAACCCTCGACCAGCAGTAGCTGCCCACCCGCCGCCCCCACTACGGGGACATGCCGTCTTCGCTGTTCAAAGCCCTATCGTCGCGTCAAGAGAGGCGGATTCGGCCGCGGTAGACGCTGGTCCCCTACTGCGTCCCTTCCCGCACCCGGGGGTATGTCGTTTCCTGTCGGCCGGAACACCTTCGTTCAGGCGGTGCGGGTGATCTCCACGGCAAGACGACCATCGACGGTCGAGATCACGCGGGAGTCGATGTGCAGACCGGACTTGCGGACCGCGGCGATCTTCCCGGTGCGCAGGTCGCGAGCGGCGACGCTGGCCAACCGGCGCTTATCGCGGGCATAGACCTTGTAGGTCACCCATGTCCCCGGTGCAGCTGAAGCCAGGGCATTGACCTTCGCCGCGGCGAACTCCTGTGCCGTCGGTGTCCGCTCGGGGACAGGTTGGGCACCGAACACCTCATCGACGGAGCGGCGATCGGGTTCGGCGGTCAGCTCGTCGAGCAGATCCCGATGCCGGCGGCCGTCGAGCTTGCCGAGCTGGCCGGTCTCGACAATGCCGTGGCCGGTCGCGGCGTCGACCGGCGTCCAGTCGAGTTCGTTGTCCCAGTAGAAGTCCTGGCCGAGCTGGCGGTGCAGCACGAACCGGCTCAGGTTCGGGACATAGGCGTAGATCCGGGCGGCCTGGGTGTCCTCGTAGGCGAGCCACTGATCCTGACCGAGGTAACTGACGGTGTAGAGGCTCATCACGTGTCCCTTCCGAGATTCATCTTCCGTGGTGCGTAGTTCTTCGGGGTGACCGGGCGACCGCCGAGTTCGGACAGCTGCGTGAGTCCGGGTGGGGTGGGGACCTGCGCCCAGCGGGCGGTCATCTTTTCGATCAGCGCGGCCCGCTCGGTGGCGGGAACGCTGGTGTCGCGGGCGCGCTCGTAGTCGGCGTGGGTGTCGTCCTTGACCTGCTGTGAGGCGTCGGTGTGGAACTGGAACTCGGCGACGCGTCCGCTGGGGTGGCGGGCGAGGATGTGCAGGCCCTTGTACTGGTTGCCGTCGAGATAGGACTGTTCGGCCTCGATCACCATCCAACCGCGATGGGAGAGCCCGGCGGCCATCGCCCGGGCGGTCGCGACCGTGTGCTCGGGGCGGGAGATCGCGGTGTAGCGGACGCCGTCGGTGATCTTCTCCACGATCCGTTCCGGCTCGATGAACGGTGCGGCCTTGACGCGGTCGGCGAGCTTGCGGGCCAGCGAGGCCGGGCTCTTCATCCGGAACTCGAGTCCATACATGCGGGCACCCTCGGGCAGTACGGAGAGCACATCAGCGGTCATCGCGGCCTCCTGCTGCTTCACGGCAGTCATCGTCTCGACGACCAGCCAGGGCTGCGACCTCGGCCGGATAGTCGGCGTAGAGCCGGCGCGGGGTGCTGTCCGGGTCGGTGGCCCACTCGACGCCGGGCCGATCCGGTGCCGGGTCGGGTCGCAGTGCCTCGATCGACGTCGACTTGTGCTGTCGGTGATCGGTGCATCTGCGGCCGCCGTCGTCCTCGGCCCTACACACCGGCGGTCAGCTCGGCCCGCGCGCGGGCGTATTTGGCGATCAGGCGCTCGCGGGTGGCGGCGTCGAGCCGGGCCAGGCGCTGCGGGTCACTGTTGTCGGCCAGGTCCGCGAGTTTGACCGTCAACGCCAGGGGCACTGCCCGCACGCGGACGTAGTAGTCGGCCGGGGCTTCACCGGGACGGCGGGTCAGTGCATCGACTGCGGTGGTGACCTCGGCAGGGAACGATTCTTCGAGGTCGGCGAGGGTGACCGGGGTGTCTTCGACGACGTCATGCAGCCAGGCGGCCGCCACGGCGCTCTCGTCACCGGCCACCCGGGCGGCGACGCGCGCGGGGTGGGTGATGTAGGGCTGGCCGGCCTTGTCGACCTGGCCGCGGTGGGCGGCA
>NZ_AJVB01000590.1:0-2077 GCF_000278445.1 Rhodococcus sp. R1101 | reverse complement strand
GGAGCGTCTCGCCGTTCCGGGACGGGAGGTGTGGAACACCTACGGCCCCACCGAGGCCACGGTCGTCGCCTGCGCCTCGCTGATGGACGGCACCGGACCGGTCCGCATCGGGCTGCCGCTCGACGGCTGGGATCTCGCCGTGGTGGACGCCGCCGGCAACCCCGTCGAGGAGGGCGCGACCGGCGAACTCGTCATCGGCGGTGTCGGCCTCGCGCGCTATCTCGATCCGGCGAAGGATGCCGAGAAGTACGCTCCGATGCCCACACTCGGCTGGGAGCGCGCCTATCGCAGCGGCGATCTCGTCACCCTCGACCGCGAGGGACTGCTGTTCCAGGGGCGCGCCGACGACCAGGTCAAGATCGGTGGCCGCCGCATCGAACTCGGCGAGGTCGACAACGCGCTGCAGAACCTGCCCGGCGTGGCCGGCGGTGCGTGCGCGGTGCGCAGGACCGCTGCGGGACACCCGATCCTCGTGGGGTACATCGCCTCCACCGATCCGGACTTCGACATCGCGTCCGCCCACGACCTGCTGTCCGAGCAACTCCCCGCCGCGCTCGTTCCGCGACTCGCGCTCGTCGACGAACTCCCCACCCGCACATCCGGCAAGGTCGACCGCAACGCCCTGCCGTGGCCGCTGCCGGGCGCCGACGCCGACTCGGTGGAGGCGCTCGGACTCGATCCCACCGCCGAATGGGTCGCCGAATTGTGGACCGACATCCTCGGTGCCCGGATCGAGGGCGTCGACGACGACTTCTTCGAACTCGGCGGTGGCTCCCTCGCAGCGGCACAGCTCGTGACGGCGCTGCGCAGCAGGTATCCGGAGATGACGGTCGCGGAGCTGTACGACCATCCCCGGCTCGGATCGCTCGCGGTCCATCTCGACGAACTCGCACCGACGGAAGCTGCGGCACCACGAGAGGTCACCCCGGTGCCCCGCCTCGCCCAGTTCGCCCAGATCGCGGCGACCGGCGTCCTCACCACCCTCACCGGACTGCAGTGGGTGACCTGGCTGGCGATACTGAACAACGTCATCGCGCTCGTCGTCGACGTGCCGTGGACCGTCACCCTGTCGTGGTGGTGGGTCGCGCTCGGTGTCCTGCTGTTCCTTTCTCCCGTCGGGCGTATGGCGATCTCCGTCGCCGGTTCACGTCTGCTGCTGCGCGGTGTGAAGGCGGGGAGCTACCCCCGCGGAGGCGGTGTCCACCTCAGGCTGTGGACGGCCCTGCGGTTGTCCGAGGCCGTGAACGCGACGAACATCTCCAGTGCTCCCTGGATGCGGCAGTACGCGCGTGCCCTGGGAGCGAAGGTCGGACGTGGCGTCGACCTGCACAGCCTTCCGCCGGTCACCGGTCTCCTCGAGCTCGGCGACGGATGTTCCGTCGAGCCGGAAGTGGATCTCGGCGGCTACTGGGTGGACGGCGACGTCGTCCACATCGGGAGTATCAGGATCGGTGCCGGTGCCACTGTCGGCGCCCGGTCGTTCCTCGCCCCGGGTGCGCGTATCGGTAAGAACGCGGAGGTGGAAGCAGGATCGGCCGTGTTCGGCCGAGTGAAGGCCGGGCAGAGCTGGGCAGGATCGCCTGCGCGCAAGGTCGGCAAGGCCGACCGGCCCTGGCCCGCCGGGACACCGCCGCGGGGTAACAGATGGGTTCCGGTCTACGCCCTGTCGTCGATCCTGCTCGGCGGCCTGCCCATCGTGTCGATCGCCGCGGGCGTCGCGCTGCTCGTGTGGTGGGTGCACGACACCCCCACCGTCTCCGACGCCGTGGTGCATTCCCTGGCGATGCTCCCCGTCGCGGCACTGCTGACGATGTTCGTCTTCGCCCTGCTCACCCTGCTCTCGGTGCGCCTGCTCGCGATCGGCATGACGGAAGGCTGGCATCCGGTGCGCAGCCGCGTGGGCTGGCAGGTGTGGTTCACCGAGCGCCTCATGGATTCGTCGCGCACCTTCCTCTTCCCGCTCTACGCGTCGATGCTGACCCCGATCTGGCTCCGGCTGCTCGGCGCCGACATCGGCAAGGACGTCGAGGCGTCGACCGTGCTGATGGTTCCCAAGTTCACCAAGGTCGCCGACGGT
>NZ_AJVB01000589.1:0-2088 GCF_000278445.1 Rhodococcus sp. R1101 | reverse complement strand
GCGCACCGCATCTGGTGAACTGCACGGGTGAATTCGTCTGCAGGCAACAGTTCGATCGAATGTCAGGATCGAACTTCGAACTGCAATTCGATCCGTAAAGCGCTGTTCCCGTGTCGATGTGTGCTTATACTCGCGCAATGTTGATCATCGGGATCATTCTGTTCGGGCTGCTCGTCGGCGCGGCGGCACAGATCGTCGTGGGCAGATCCGGGACCGGGATCGATTGGACGCTCGCGTGCGTTGCGGGCATCGGCGGTTCGTTCGCCGGCGGTCTGCTCATCAGCCTTCTCGCGGGTGACGGACTCGAACTGCGGCCCAGCGGGATCATCGGCTCGCTCGTCGGCGCGATCATCGTGACGGCTGCCTGGTCGGCATGGAAGACGCGCTCGCGTCGGGCGTAGCTGTCCGAGCGACCACCGGCCCCGCGAACGAGCAGCGACTGCTCGACATCGAGCCGGGAAATCCGGTGTGCCGCCGCGACGGTCGCTCAGGGGCCCGAGCACTGATCTCGATCATTCGTCGGAAGCGTCGTCGAAGCTACGCCGCGCCTCCTCGATGTAGGGAAGATTCGTCGACGCCCATAGCAGGAGGGCGTCGATCGGTTCGCGCGCGGTCTTCCCCAGCGGGGTGATGCGGTACTCGACGCCGACCGGTCGGGTGTTCACCACTCGGCGTTCGACGATCCCGTTGCGCTCGAGTCTGCGCAGCGTGTTGGTCAGGGATTTCTGCGTGACCCCGGGAACGGCGCGGCGTAACTCGTTGAAGCGACGCGGCGCCTCGCACAGTTCGGTGAGCACGCTCAGCGACCACTTGTCGAGAATCTGCCCCAGCAGCTCCCGGTGGGCAGCGAGGGCCAGCAGATTGTGATCAGCGGTATCCGTCATGAAACCTGGTTTCGTTGAAGTGACTTTCGGCTACCAAGTATAAATCGGATACCAATCGGATTCGATCTCAGGAGTAGCCCGTGCCCGTCACGTTGTTCAGCCCCGCAGGCATGCTGCCGAACGCGCCCTACCATCACATCGCCGTCGCCACCGGAACACGGCAGGTCCACGTCGCCGGCCAGGTCGCGCACACGCCGGACGGTTCACCGGTCCCCGCCGACCTGGCCGGCCAGGTGTCCCAGACGCTGCGCAACGTCGCCCGGGGCCTGGCCGGAGCCGACGCGAGCTTCCACGACGTCGTGCGCCTGACGTTCTACGTCACCGACTGGCACCCGGAGAAGATCGAGGCACTCATGACCGGCGTTCGGGCCGTGGCGCACGAGATCGGACTGCCCGATCCGATGCCGCCGGCGTCGCTGATCGGAGTCGCGGCGCTCTACGAACCAGCAGTGCTCGTGGAGATCGAAGCGACCGCAGTTCCCGAGGGGTGAGCGTCGTTGGTCGGTCAGGCCGCGCAGACCTCGAAGATGGGGAACCCATCGCCGCACGCCGTCGCCTGGAACGCGACCCGCACCCGGGCGTCGGCGCAGTCGGGGAACGATCCTTCGATCTTCGAGTACAGCCACGGCCCGGCGTCGAGTTCGACGATCGCGAGCGTGACGGCGATATCGTCCTGCGGGCCACCGTCGAGAGGCTCGACGACCTTCCAGGACACGATCGAACCGGTACCGGAGCAATCGGCGGACTCGAGATTCGCGCTGCCACAGGAGGAGCAGCGCACTGTGTCGGGAGCGAGCAGCGTCGTGCAACTCCCGCAGCGCAGGATGGTCATGCGGCGCTGCGTCGCGTGGGGCGCCATCGCGGTCCTTCCGTCAACGAGAATGTCCGAGCCACAGCATCAATCCGTCGCAGCAGGGGCGAGACCCCCGACGGGCCGATGACGTGGCTCCGGTCATCGGCCCCCATTCGAAGGTAGGCCTCGGTAGGGGGCTTGCCATCGGTACGGGAGCACACAGATCAGTGTTCCATGCTGGTCTCAGCGCACAATCCGGGGTTCTTCCGCTGGGACTTTCGGGCTGCCGTGCCATGTGGGGACGAGGGCCCGAACATCGCCGTGAACTGTAGGTTTTCCCCACCGGCCGGTGACGCACCTCTCCCTGGCACCCGGTGCCGTACGCAGTCACTGTGCGCACAGCCCGAAGGA
>NZ_AJVB01000588.1:0-2091 GCF_000278445.1 Rhodococcus sp. R1101 | reverse complement strand
TTTGCGTCATCCGTCCATGATGCTCTGGTCGCCGTGCACTGCCGTCGGCCCGTGCCGGGAGCTTCACGGCTCCGCGGCACCGGCCGAGAAGGCTCAGAACGGGATGTCGCCTTCGATCGAGACTCGTTCCATGACTCGTCGGTGAGGGAAATAGTCGCTGGCCGCGTAGTGCTGGGTGGCTCGGTTGTCCCAGAAGGCAATCGAGTCGGGTGCCCAGCGGAACCGGCACTGGAAGTCGGGAACCTTGGCCTGATCGAACAACTGCTGGAGCAGTCGGTCGCCTTCGACCGGATCGATGTCGGGAATGTGGGTGGTGAACAGACTGTTGACGAACAGGGTCTTACGTCCGGTCTCGGGGTGCGTCCGTACGATGGGGTGCCGTACCGGAGGGTACTGTTCCTTCATCTGTTCGAGTCGCTCCGGAGTCATGCTGCGGCCGAACGACGGAACGAAGTCGTGTACTGCTTCGAGCCCGTCGATCCGTTCTTTGATCTCGTCCGGGAGACAGTCGTAGGCATTTCCCATGTCCGCCCACAGCGTGTCGCCACCGGCCGGCGGAACTTCCAGCGCCCGCAGAACGGAGCCGAGCGGAGGTCGTTTCTGCCAGGTGACATCCACATGCCAGATGTTCTCCGTACCCGGATTGTCCTGGCTGCGTTCGAAATGCACCACTTCCGGAACCTCCCCCTGGGGAAGCAGCGGATGCACCTCGAGTTCTCCCCAGTGGCGAGCGAAATCGCGGTGCTGTTCTGCGGTGATGTGCTGATTCCGGAAGAACAGCACCTTCCACTCCAGCAGGGCTCTGCGCAGCTCGTCGATCTGTTCGGGTTCCGGGTTGCGCAGATCTATTCCGGACACCACCGCACCGATGTACGGGGTGACAGGTTCCACCTGCACCGTCGTGTACGGAGCGGTCTCGTGCTCTCCCGCCGTGCGACGTAGCAGGCGTGGTCCGAATTCGATTTTGTGCGAGCCTATTTCAACTGTGCGTGAGGAAATCGTGGGGGACACCGGAGCTCCTGTCGGGTGGGTTCGGGCGATCACCGGTTGCGTTGTGTCCGGGATGCCGGTGGGTGGCGTCTGCGAGCAGGGCGGCGACGGTCATGTCGATCAGGTGATCGACGGTCTCGTCGAAGTCTGCTCGCACGGGTACGAATTCGGCGCGACGCTGCTCGTACAGAGCGAGTGCCGACACCGCCATGTTGAACATCAGATCGATGCGTGTCGTGGCGACACGGGCCGGGAGATGGGTCAGAGCGCGGATGAGGCGGCCGATGATCTCCGAGTTGGCCTCCCGGAGGCCGGCGAAATCGGGGGCGGCGAAGTCGACGCTCGGTGATACACGTGCGATGAACCGGGCATAGTGGCTGCCTTCGGGTGTGGAGGCGAGGAACTCGGTCAGCGGGCGCAGTTCCGCTTCGACCAGGGCGCGTACGTCGTTGCCCAGGCCGGCACGGTCGATGTCGTCGAGATGCTGTCGGCGAACCGCGTTGATCGTGGTCATTCGGAACCGAAAGATTTCTCGCAGCAACCCTTCTCGGCTTCCGAAGTGATATTGCACGGCAGAGTTGTTCCGGTGCCCTGCCGTCGTGGCGATGTCGCGCATGGACACTCCCTCGATGCCGTGTACGGCGTACAGGCGTTCGGCAGCTTCGAGGAGCGACTGGCGGGAATCGACCGATGGCGACATGCGAACACGCTATGTCGACACACCCGCTACGTCAAGACACTGTCTTAAATTGGGGAAATCGCTGCAATAACGCTTTTTTCGTGCTGTGTCGGGTCGGCCATGATCTGTTGCGGCGGCGCGGGCCGCCGTGGCGCATCACAGGTCTCACTCAGCGGGACCGAAGGACGGTGAGGCGAACTTTCGTGATTAGCGTCACGTCGGGTCGAGCTCCGTGGAACGAGCCGACGTCTGCATGTCGCGCCGCCCCCGAGCCGCCGGCGCCCCGCGACCAATTCCACCCTTCTCGGCCCTGCCGACTCGATCTAAGGATCATGCCTGTGCGCGTTCCGACACCCCCCACGACCGGCACCTCGAAACGACGGTTGTTCGCCCTGCTCGCCGTCATCATCCTGTTCTCGGAG
>NZ_AJVB01000587.1:0-2091 GCF_000278445.1 Rhodococcus sp. R1101 | reverse complement strand
AGGAAGGTGCCCGCCCACAGCGCGTCGCCGCCGTTGTCGCCCGATCCGACGAGCAGACTCACCCGCCGACCGGCGATCCCACCGGTACGTTCGCGCAGTTCGGAGGCCACGACCCGTGCGAGCCCGTGGGCCGCCCGCCGCATGAGCGTCCCTTCCGGAAGGGACGCCAGCAGCGGGGCCTCCGCCCCACGGACCACCTCGGACGGGTGATAACTGCGCATCGTTCCTCCTGCACCGCCCTCCTGCACCGGCAGCAGGTGGGCCGCTATTCGACGGTGACCGATTTGGCGAGGTTGCGGGGCTTGTCGACGTCGTATCCGCGGGCCTGTGCGACTTCCGCAGCGAAAACCTGCAGCGGCACCGTCGACAGCAGCGGCTGCAGCAGCGACGGCGCCGACGGGATCTCGACGAGATGGTCGGCGAACGGCCGGACCGTCTCGTCGCCCTCCTCGGCGATGACGACGGTGACCGCCCCGCGGGCCTGGATCTCCCGGATGTTGCTGAGTAACTTGCTGTGCAGTACGGCGCGGCCCTTCGGCGACGGCATCACCACGATGACCGGCAAGCCGTCCTCGATCAGCGCGATCGGGCCGTGCTTGAGTTCACCGGCGGCGAAACCCTCGGCGTGCATGTACGCCAGTTCCTTGAGCTTGAGGGCGCCCTCGAGCGCCACCGGATAACCCACATGCCGGCCGAGGAACAGCACGGCCGGCGAGGCCGACAGCTCCCGCGCCAGCGCCCGCACGGGCTCCATCCCGGTCAGCAGCTCGGCGATCTTCTCCGGCATCGCCGCCAGGTCCTGGTACTCGCGAGCCACCTCGTCGGGATACTTCGTGCCGCGCGCCTGCGCCAGTGCCAGACCCACCAGGTAGTTCGCGGCCATCTGCGCCAGGAACGCCTTCGTCGACGCCACACCGATCTCCGGGCCGGTGCGGGTGTAGAGCACCGCGTCGGCCTCGCGGGGAATCTGCGCGCCGTTGGTGTTGCACACCGCCAGCACACGCGCCTTCTGGTCCTTGGCGTGGCGGACCGCCTCGAGCGTGTCTGCGGTCTCCCCGGACTGGGAGATCGCCACGACCAGCGTGGACCGGTCGAGCACCGGGTCGCGGTAGCGGAACTCCGAGGCCAACTCGACCTCGACGGGCAGCCGGGTCCAGTGCTCGATCGCGTACTTGGCGACCAGGCCCGAGTGGTACGAGCTGCCGCACGCGACGACGAACACCTTGTCGATGTCGCGCAGTTCCTGATCGGACAGGCGCTGCTCGTCGAGCACGATGCAGCCGTCGACGAAGTGACCGCGCAGGGTGTCGGCGACCGCCGCCGGCTGCTCCTCGATCTCCTTGAGCATGAAGTAGTCGTGGCCGCCCTTCTCGGCGGCGGCGAGATCCCAGTCGATGGTGAACGGACGTGTCGCCACGTCGGTGTCGCCCTCGAAGTCGGTGACCTCGTAGGAGTCGTTGGTGATCACCACCACCTGGTCCTGACCGAGCTCGACGGCCTCACGGGTGAACTCGATGAACGCCGCGACGTCCGAGGCGATGAACATCTCGCCGTCGCCGACCCCGACGACCAGCGGCGTCGACCGGCGGGCCGCCACGATCGTGCCCGGATGATCTGAGTGGGCGAAGACCAGCGTGAACGCACCCTGCAGACGGCGCAGCACACTGCGGGCGCTGTCGACGAAGTTGCCCGCCGTCGGGCCCTCCGCGTAGGCGCGGGCCACCAGGTGCACCGCGACCTCGGTGTCGGTGTCGCTGGCCAGTTCCACACCCGACTTCTCGAGCTCCTCGCGCAGCGGCGCGAAGTTCTCGATGATGCCGTTGTGCACCACCGCGACCTTGCCGGTCGCGTCGCGATGCGGGTGCGCGTTGCGGTCGGTGGGACGCCCGTGGGTGGCCCACCGGGTGTGCCCCATCCCCGCGGTCCCGGCGAAATGCTCTTCGCCGATCTCGGCGAGCTCGGCCTCCAGGTTGACCAGCCGCCCCGCCTTCCGCTCGACGGCCAGACCACCCTTGCCGTCCAGGATGGCGACGCCCGCCGAGTCGTAACCCCGGTNTCCATCCGCCGCAGCGCCTCCACCACGACGTCGAG
>NZ_AJVB01000586.1:0-2122 GCF_000278445.1 Rhodococcus sp. R1101 | reverse complement strand
CAGGAGGTGCACCGCGATGTCCGTGCTCGATACCCGGGTCCCTCGCGAGCGCACCGACGGTGTCGACATCGCCGGGACGATCTGGCCCCTGTACAAGCTCGAAGCTCTCGCGATGGGCGTCCTCACCCTGCTCGTGGTCCTCGTCGTCACCGCCAGCGCACAGAGTGCCGTGCTCGGCGCGGCCGCGGTCACCGTCGCCGTGTGGTGGGTCCGCCGGTTCCAGCGGCGCGTGTTCCGTTCCTGAACGAACCGTCCCATATCTGCACCCGTGACGTCCGGCCGGGCTTCGTGCAGCCCGATCGATTGGATCCCTGAGTACCCGAGATCCCCGACCGTCCGAGGTGGATCAGGACGTACAGCCCTCGACGGTGCGCCGTGCCGCGTCGGCGATCACATCCGCGAAGGAGCCGCCATGCTCGCGGATGCGCCGTTGCCGGATCGCGCCGTTGCCGCGGTCCAGGATCGATGCCAGAGTGTCGTGCACGGATCGATAGGCGCCGAGTTCCTCGAGGACCGGCCCTGCCTGGACGAGCAGTCGGCGGATCAATTCCGCAGCCGGAACCAGCTGCGCAGAGTGAACATCGACGCCGCGCCCGGCCAGACCGTCCCGGGCGGCTCTCCAGCACGCTGCGCGCAGTAACTCCCGGCCGACCGAGGGCGCCGCCTCACCGCGCTCGATCGCCGCTGTCGCCCGGGCGGCCAGCGCATAGACCAAGGTGGCCAGCGTGACGGTCTCCTCGACGGTCGCAGGTACATCCGCGACGCGGATCTCGACGGTCGGATGACGAGCGGAGATCCGCGCATCCCAATAGACCATGCGGGGGTCCAGGATCGTGCCGGTGGCGAGCAGCGATTCGACCGCCGCGTCGTAATCCGCGGCCGAGGTGCACTGCGGGGGCACTCCCGCGCTCGGCCAGCGCCCCCATCGCAGGTATCGCCAGCTGGCATAGCCGGTGTCCCGGCCGTCGGCGATCGGGGAGTTCGCGGTCAACGCCAGCAGGGTGGGGAGCCACGGTCGCAGATGGTTGATGAGCTGTACCGCGCGGTCACGATCATCGACACCGATGTGCACGTGGCATCCGCAGATCACGCCGTCGGCGATGCCCCCGAAGTGCTGCGCCATGCGCTGATAGCGCGGCGTGGCGGTGATCGATCCCGTCGGAGGCTCGAAAATCGGTGTTCCGACCGCGACCAGCCGGCATCCGGCGCGCGCTGCGGCATCGGCTGCGGCCGCGCGAGTGCGGTGCAACTGTGCGCGTAGGTCCTGCGGATGGGTACACACCGCGGTGGCGGTCTCGATCTGGCATCGGGAGAGCTCGACGGTGAGGTCGATGCCGAGTTCGCGTCCGGCCTCGATCACCTCGAGACTGCGCAGGTGGGGACGGCCGGTACGGAAGTCGACCAGGACGAATTCCTCTTCCACGCCGATCGTTGCCGCCGCCCCACCGCGCACGGCGGGGGTGATCGTCGGTCCTGTGGCGGTCATGGCGTTCTCCCCACTCGAGATCTTTCACTCTACGAAGGGACAACGGTTCGGCGTGGGTGTACAGGGTGCTCGGTGTGAACCGTATCGGCCGGCCGAGGCGCTCGGACCGCGCGGCGAGACCGCTAGGTAGCCAGGCAACCCGGCCCGAGCAGCGCCTTGAGGTCGCCCATGAGCGCCGACGACGCTTCGACCCGCAGACTGTCGTCGAGCTTGAGAACCGTGACCTTGCTGCCGGTGATGAGCCGCACATGCACGTCGGACGAACCGGGATGACGCGTCAGCACGTTCTTGAGGGCACCGACCTTGTCGGGGGTGCACAACCGGGTGGGCATGGACACCGAGACCGGCTTCGCCACCCCGATCTGCGACAGGTCGGGGACGACGAGGTCGTTGGCGATCAGGGAGATCCGGTCGTCGCGGATGGACACCCGGGCTTTGACGAGGACCACCGAGTCCTCCACCACGTCCATACCGTAGACGGCGTAGGACTGCGGGAAGAACAGCACCTCGATGCCACCTGTGAGGTCCTCGAGCTGCGCGGACGCCCAGGCGAGACCGTTCTTGTTGATGCGGCGGTTCACGGAGGCGAGAATGCCGCCGACGGTGACCTGGGTGCCGTCCTTGAGCGCGCCTTCG
>NZ_AJVB01000585.1:0-2127 GCF_000278445.1 Rhodococcus sp. R1101 | reverse complement strand
GGGATCGCCGAGCGGGTCGAGCCGGGCGACCGACAGCACGATCTCGAACCCGGGCGGCGGCTGTCTCTTCGCGAGCATCGCCTTCATGTCGTCGAAGGCCAGACCGAAGGGCACCCAGCCGTCCCCGAACTCGCACGCGCGTCGTAGGGAACGCGGGGTGCGGCCGCCGATCCACATCGGCACCCGCGGTTGCACGGCACAGGGGTCGACAACCACATCCGAGTACTCGAAATATTCTCCACGATAGGAGGGTTCGCGCTGCGAGAGGGAAGCGCGCAGTGCCGCGAGGGCGTCGTCGGCGCGCGCGCCACGATCGGTGAACGGCGCGTCGAGCAGCGCGAATTCCTCCTCGAGCGAACCGACGCCGAGTCCCAGCGTCAGCCGTCCCGAGCTGACCGTGTCGAGGGTGCCGTAGCGCTTGGCGATCTCCAGAGGATGGTGGTAGCCGAGGACGAGAACCTGGGTGACCAACCGGATCCGATCGGTGCGGGCCGCCAGGAAGCCGAGGGTCGCCAGCGGATCCCAATAGGTCCCACCTCGCGTCTCGGCCACCGGCACCGGTACGGCGACATGTTCGCTGCACGTGAGGTGGTGGAATCCCGCGCGATCGGCGGCGACCGCGATCTGCGACAGTTCCTCGATACCCGCGCCCGCCTCCCATCGGGCGGAGATCCCGGGGACCCGCGTGACGATCGGACTGGTGATTCCGATGCGCACCGCCGAACTGCGGTTCGATCCGTCGGTCATACGCTCTCCTTCGTCGATCGGTCCGACAGGGAGTGTGCGCCGAGACGGGACGCGGGGCACGTCCGGTCCCGCTTGCCGATACACGACCCGATGGACGGGATATCGCCTTCCGGTGCGTCCCGGGGCAGACCTAGCGTGGCCCGCACGTATCGACTGCGGAGGAGACCGACATGCCGTTGCATCCCGAGGTGGAGTCCATGCTGAAGACCCTGGAGGCGGGTTTTCCGGACGTCACGACGATTCCGACGACGGAACTCCGGGAGATCATCCGCAGTCGTCGCGGTCCGCTCCGGAACCTCCCCGCCATGCGGGAAGTGCACGATCTCGTCGTCGACGGGCCCGGAGGCGACCTCGCGTTGCGCCTCTACCGTCCGGAGTCCCCCGAGACCGCCCTCCCGGTCGTCGTGTTCGCGCACGGAGGTGGGTTCGTCTTCTGCGATCTCGACAGTCACGACGAGTTCTGCCGGTCGATGGCGGACGGCGTCGGGGCCGTCGTCGTGTCCGTCGACTACCGGCTGGCCCCGGAACATCCTGCGCCGGCCGCGCACGACGACATGTACGCCGCGCTCGGCTGGGCGGCCGCAACCATCGCGTCGTACGGAGGAGACCCGGCGCGCATAGTGGTCGCCGGCGACAGTGCCGGTGGAAACCTCGCCGCCACCGTCGCCCTCGCCGCGCGCGACAAGGGTGGACCGGCGGTGCTCGGTCAGGCGTTGTTCTATCCGGTGATCGACGACGACTTCGACACCGAGTCGTACCGGAGGTACGGGACCGGCTACTACAACTCCGCGGCGGCGATGCGGTGGTACTGGGAGCAGTACGCACCGGACGGCACCGACGATCCCCGCCTGATCCCGACCCGCGCCGAAACGCTCGCCGGACTGCCCTCGGCGGTCGTCGTCACCGCCGAACTCGATCCGCCGTGCTCGTCCGGCGACGACTACGCCGCACGCCTCGCCGCAGCCGAAGTGTCCGTGCAGCACCGCAGATTCGACGGCCTGTTCCACGGATTCCTGACCTTCCCTGCGCTCTCGCTCACCGAGCCGGCGCGGCAGGAGGTGTGGAAGATGATGCGTAGCCTGGTCGACGGGCGGATCTCCCGGTGACCGGGACGACCGGGCTCGTGTCCTGAGCAACTGCCCTAGCGTCCCGCAGACAACGACGAGAAGGAGACTGTCGATGGCCCCGACATCCGTACCGCCCGTGGTACCCGCCCAGGACACCACCGTCGACCTGCTCGTGATCGGGTCGGGTACAGGTATGGCCGCCGCGATCGCCGCGCACGAAGCGGGACTGTCGGCGCTCATCGTCGAGAAATCCGAATATGTCGGCGGTTCCACCGCCCGCTCCGGTGGTGCCTTCTGGGTGCCGGCCAATCCC
>NZ_AJVB01000584.1:0-2141 GCF_000278445.1 Rhodococcus sp. R1101 | reverse complement strand
AGGGCCTTGCGCAGCGCACCGAGGTCGTCGCGCAGGCGGGCGGCGGTCTCGAAGTCGAGTTCCTCCGCCGCGGCCTGCATCCGCTTCTCGACGTCGCGTACGAGTTTGTCGGTGCGTCCGGCGAGGAAATCGCAGAAGTCCTCGACGATGCGACGGTGCTCCTCGGCGGACACGCGCCCGACGCAGGGCGCGGAGCACTTGTCGATGTAGCCGAGCAGGCACGGACGGCCGATCTGCGCGTGCCGCTTGAAGACCCCGGCCGAGCACGTGCGCGACGGGAACACCCGCAACAGCAGATCGAGGGTCTCGCGGATCGCCCAGGCGTGCGAGTAGGGGCCGAAATAGCGCACGCCCTTACGGCGCGGCCCGCGGTAGACGAACAGCCGGGGATATTCCTCGTTCAACGTGACCGCGAGCATCGGATAGGTCTTGTCGTCGCGGTAGCGGACGTTGAAGCGCGGGTCGAACTCCTTGATCCAGTTGTACTCGAGCTGGAGTGCCTCGACCTCGGTGCGCACCACCGTCCACTCGACCCGGCCCGCGGTGGTCACCATCTGACGGGTGCGCGGATGCAACGAGGCGATGTCGGCGAAGTACGAGTTCAGACGGGAGCGAAGGTTCTTCGCCTTGCCGACGTAGACGACCCGGCCGTGCGGATCGCGGAACTTGTAGACCCCCGGCTCCGTGGGAATGGAGCCGGGGGCAGGGCGATATGTCGAGGGGTCGGGCACAGGTCCAGGCTAGTCGTCGCCCCTGACGGCTCCGCCGGTGTAATAGGACTCGAGTTCGCGGAAACGCTCGAGTGCGTTCACGGCGAGTTCCCCGTCGCGCGCCTGGATGGCGACGACGGGCACGTACTCGTCGAACGGCAGTTCGAGGCGCGCCCAGGGCGCCCCGTGGTCGAAGAACAACCCACGCACATCGGTCCACGGGATGTGTCGTTCGGCCACGACGTTGCGGACGGATACTCCTTCCGCCCCGGCACGCAACCGCGGCCGGGTGAACAGCAGGACGCCCCCGGTGAGCATGATGCCGATGGCGAGGATCGCGATCTGGTCGACGAACCGCAGGTTCACCCCGGTGTCGCCGCCCCCGCGGAGTACCAGCGCCGCGAAGATGTGCGCGGCCAGGACGACGACGGCCGCCACGACGACCCAGCGCCGCATCTTCTGCGGGCGTACTTCCAGATCCCGGCCGGTCTCGTCGCGGGTCAACGCGCCACCTTCCGCAGCCGCCGCAGCGTCACGGCGGTGTCGAGCGCGGCCGCACAGGCCTGTCCGCCCTTGTCCTCCGCGGAGCCGGGCAGACCGGCGCGGTCGCGGGCCTGCTGTTCGGTGTCGGTGGTGAGAACACCGTTGCCCACGGGGGTGCCCTCGTCGAGCGCGATCCGGGTCAGGCCGTAGGTCACGGCGTCGCACACGTACTCGAAGTGCGGTGTGCCGCCGCGGATCACCACGCCGAGCGCGACGACCGCGTCGTGGGTGCGCGCCAGTTGCTGCGCGACGACGGGGAGCTCGATGGCTCCCGCAACGCGCTCGAGCGTGACGTCGGTGACGCCTGCCTGCTCGGCGACCCGTTGAGCGCCGGCGATGAGCGCGTCGGAGATCTCGGTGTGCCAGCGACCGGCGACGATCGCGAGGCTCAGGC
The DNA here is from genome assembly GCF_000278445.1 of Rhodococcus sp. R1101. NCBI lineage: Bacteria > Bacillati > Actinomycetota > Actinomycetes > Mycobacteriales > Nocardiaceae > Rhodococcus > Rhodococcus sp. R1101. The sequence goes on along the minus strand of NZ_AJVB01000584.1, from coordinate 494 downwards.
CCGCGGCGTCGGCGAGCTGCAGGTCGGGCAGGCCCTCGCCGCTCATCAGGCGTCTCCCTCGTCGAACTCGTCGAGACCGATCAGGTCGTGACCCATGCGATCGCGCTTGGTGCGCAGGTACGAGATGTTCTCGCGGTTCGCGCGCAGCGGCATCGGGACACGTTCGGTGATCTGCAGGCCGTAGCCGTCGAGACCGACACGCTTGGCCGGGTTGTTGGTCAGCAGCCGCATCGACGAGATACCGAGATCGACGAGGATCTGCGCACCGATGCCGTAATCGCGAGCGTCGGCGGGCAGGCCGAGCTGCAGGTTGGCGTCGACGGTGTCGGATCCGGAGTCCTGCAGCTGGTAGGCCTGCAGCTTGTGCATCAGGCCGATGCCGCGCCCCTCGTGGCCGCGCATGTAGAGGACGACGCCACGGCCTTCCTCGGCGACCATCTCGAGGGCGGCGTCGAGCTGCGGACCGCAGTCGCAGCGCAGCGACCCGAAGACGT